>JBFYLU010000056.1:0-9476 GCA_041305285.1 Nanobdellota archaeon | reverse complement strand
CGTGTCTGAGTTCTTTAGAGTATTATTTCTTATTGTTCCGTTGTCAATATTTGAGAAATAGATATTAAAGCTAGTCTGGTTTTGAATAGTATTATTCAGGATACTAAAATTATCTCCATTGTTAACCTGTATTCCATACTGAAATTTCTCTATCACACAATTCTTTATTGTAACATTATTCTTTGAAGAGATATAAATCCCAGAATTAGATGTGCTACCATTTATCCATTTTCCTCCGCAATTTATAGTAACAGAATGATTTTGCACAGTTATGCAATCCCCAGTTAAATTTGTCAGATTAGCAGAAACATCAACAGTTGCTCCAGCAACTGCTGTAGCAGCAGTGCACTCACTGCAGGTTGTGCAAGTAGCAGTTATTCCAAATCTTGGCTCATCCAAAAGCAGGGTTTCGTTTGTTTGGTTAAGTTCAACTGTTTCATTAGTTTCATTCCCAGGTTCAATAATCTCTACAGATTCATTAATAATACTAATCTCTTTTGAAGCACTCATTAACTCACTATCATTATACACAAAACTTACAATTAAATCTCCTTCTGCAGCAGGGATATTTAATTCATCAAGGCTCAGATTAATCTTTTTTGTTTCTTCACCAGTGTATTGAGTTGTAACAATAGCTTGATTTTCAATGATAGTTAAAGTGATTGGCTGTTCACTTGAAAGAATCTGAACTGTCTCATTGCTTCCTAAGATATAAACATAAGAATCATTTGCAGAAACACTTCCTTCAATTTCTTCAATCAACTCTAAAGAAGCATACCCAACAAGATTTGAAAAAATCTTAAAGGCATTGGGCAAAATTCCTATTGCCTGTCCTGTGATTGTTTGTGTTTCATTTTCTTCACTCTGAGTTTCAGGAGCAGTTTCTTGTGTTTCATTTGCTATGCAATCAAGGCACTCTGGTTGTCCGCACTCATCTTCTGTTTCATTTAATGGTTCAACAGGAAGAGTGTATGTTCTGTTTTCAGGTTCTTCTCCAGATTCCATTTCAGCAAAAATTCCCAAAATAAAATTAACTATTGGAAATCTTTCTTCAGTTCCATATCCTAATCCGCTTCCAGAAACTTCAGTGTCTTTAAGATAATAATCCCCTTCAACAGGAGTTTCAAAAACAAGCTCACTTAAATTATAAACATACTCATTGCCAGAACTGTTAATTATAACCTTTGTGTCTGCAGGAATAAATTCAGATTGCTGCAATACTAATTCAAGATTTCCTCTTAAGCTATCTCCATCCTGATATATGCTATCCATAGAAAAAGTTACCCTACCAGTAAAGCTGGGTTGGCTAAGCAAAAACAAAAACAAGAAGAATGCAGCAGTAATAAATAAAATGAGGAGAAACTTTTTACAAGGGAAATTTGTTTTAGTCTTCTCCTCTTTTATATTTACACTACTTCCTTTTAAAGAAAGATTAGGAGATTGATGCTCAGAATTATCTTCTGTGTGCTTGCCAAGATAGGTAGAAACAACTTTTCCATTTTGTTTTTGGTTATGGTAAATATATGGGCCATATATTTTGTTACCTCTTTTTATATATCTCTTAAAAACCATTCACAAATTTCCCTTTTTTAATAAATAAAAGTGGCAAAATATCTTTTTAAATGTTCTCCTAGGAAATTTGGCAAAAAAATTGTTACACTACTCGCTTTTTAGCACTTTAAAATTACAAGAGTTGCTTTTTATCGAGGGAGAGCAAGAGCATCATCTAAAAATTTGCAAGTTGGTACAAAAATCTTTTTTCTCCATGACTTGAGAGCCATCTGGCT
Organism: Nanobdellota archaeon; assembly: GCA_041305285.1. Lineage (GTDB taxonomy): Archaea > Nanobdellota > Nanobdellia > Pacearchaeales > GW2011-AR1 > WJLC01. The sequence goes on along the minus strand of JBFYLU010000056.1, from coordinate 7,689 downwards.
TTTTTCAATGTCTTCAAATAAATCTCCTTTTGAAGCTGTTCTTGCAAGAAATCCTTTGTAAGTTTTGTCTGCAAAATCTCTTTGAGAATAACTTACCTTAGCAGGTAGTGTAAAGAAAGATTCAAACTCCAAATCCCTTTCAGAATTAAGAATTGCTTCCAATCTCTGGCAAATTTCCTGGCTTTTTTCAGGAGCAGTTAGTCTTTCAACCTCAGGCACAAGAACATACCAAAAAGCAGAATTCATTTCAAAATCAACCCCTAAAAAATAATGCCTTGGGCTGTATCTAAAGCATATGACTCCATTGTCATATGCAAGCGCAATCCTGGTTTCTGGATTAAACGGATCACTATCCTTTGCAATCAAACCATAAGAAACAAGCAAATCACTCCACAAACCATGCATTTTTTTGGATGCTTCAACCCTATCCATGTTAAACAAAAAGCAAAAGATTTTATAATTCTTGTCTTTTTAACAAATATCAATATTAACTATATAGTAGTTACATATCGAAAGGTTTAAATAGTATTTGTCTCTAAAAAACAACATGGAAAAAAACAAGAAAATTGCATTAATATCAATTCTTATTGCAATCGCAGCACTATTAATTATAATCCTTATCCTTTCAATACTAATTATGAATCAAAAAGCAAAAAAAGCAAGTGTTGAAAACATAATTGACCCATTTGCAACAGGCGGTTCAAGCTATGGTGGAAGTTCTGTCAATGTATATAATGGAGTAAGAGAAGATGATACTGATGATGATGACGATGATGATGTAACCCCTCCTAACTCTGCTTCAAACCTAAGAACAACAGGAATCGGAGCAGATTTTATAACATGGGAATGGGATAATCCTTCTAATTCAGATTTCAGCAGGACATTAATATACATGAATGGTGTGTATGTTACAAGCACTTCAAGTGAAATCTATAATGCAACAGGATTGCTTGAAAACACAACCTATACTATTACTCTTCACACAAGAGACACAAGCGGAAATGTAAATAATACTAATGTAAGTGATACTCAAACAACAGGCACAGTAATAAACAGCCCAATTGTTTCTGGAATGCCAGATATAAGCTTCCCAGAAGATGGTTCACACAACTCTTTGGATTTAGATGACTATGTAACTGATGCAGACCATAATGATTCAGAGCTTACATGGACTTACTCTGGAAATACTAATGTATTCATAAGCATTAATTCAAACAATGTTGTTACTTTTACATCTGTTCTTAATTGGTATGGTTCTGAAACAATAACTTTCAGAGCAACAGACCCAGATAGCAACTTTGGAGAAGACACTATAACAGTTACAGTAACTCCAGTAGATGACCCTACTACATGGCTATCATTATCCAGCAGAACAATCAATGAAGACTCAAGCTCTGGAACTGTTGTTTACAACAATATCTTAAGCAGAATAAACGACCCTGACTCAAATATCACTCTTACAATTGGAACAAATGTTCATTTTACTGTTCAATTAAATGGAAATAACTTAGTAGTAAGCAACCTAGTAAAGAACTGGCATGGTTCTGAAACAGTTGTTCTACAAGCTAATGGAGTTCCTGCAACATTTACTCTTACAGTCAGGCATCTTTTAGATGACTGTGAAAAGATTTGTTCTTGGGGAACTTGTTATGAACTTTGTGATTAAATAATAAAATGGCAAAACAACAAGACCCAAAATCAGGCGAGACAATTGATGTCCCAGATTCTCAAGAAGACTATGAAGAACTTCCTAAAGATAGATTAGTTAATATCCCAGGAAAAGGAACAAAGAGAATACCTGGAGATGCATACCAGTATTTAGAAGAAGTTTTAGATAGAACACTAACTGGACAAGAATATGCTCAAGGATTAGATTCAGGAGATAGAGAAAGACTATTAAAAAGTGCTTATGTTAATATAATGAATATGCTTCCAGAAGGGGCAAGCAATGAATCTATAGAGCTTTCTTTAAGAACTTATTTTATTGGAAGGCTTCATGATTATACTGAAAATCCAAGCAAGTTCAAGAAAGACACTCAAGTAGGCATGGAACCTGTTAAAAGACAAAGTGGATTAGTCAAAAAAATGCTTATAGCAGGTGCATTTGGAACAATAATTGGCTTAAGTACTCTAGCAGGATTAAGCATTGGAAGAGACGCCATTAACAAGCCATCTCCTTCAGTTCCTCAACCACAATATGCTCCTTCAAAACCAACTCCAGGATTAGATACTATCTTAAAAACAGAAAAAAATGTAGAACAACTAAAAAATTCACAAAAAGAAACCTATCAAATAGTCAAGGAAATAAAACAAGGACAAGAAAGACTGGAAAGCGCAGTGCAAAAAGTACCAGAAAAAGTTGGAAACCTATTCAGGCAAGAATTAGATGAAACAGAAGAGCAGATTAATGAAGGATTTTTAGAAATATGCAGAAAAGCCCCAAAAATAGAAGCTCTTCAACAAGAATTTGCAGTGTTCAAGGAGATAATAAAAAAAGGTTATGATGAAATGACAAGAGCAAATCAAGAAGGCTATCGATCTCTTACAAGGGAAATCAGGGAAATAGGAAAAACAGACCCAGAACCAGTAGCTCCAAGCCCTACAGCAGATGAAGCAGCTGAAAGATTACTTTCAGAAGTCGAAGGTGAAAGAGTAGTTCCTGTAGAACAACCAAAAACACAAGATACTCAAGAACCAGAAGAAGAACCAAGATGGTCTGTTGGGTCCTTTTATGTTTCAAGACAAAGAAATGACAAAGATGATATTGGCCCATACACTGGTGCTGGTGTAAGAGTTGCAAGAGAGTTTGGTAATAGATTAGGAGGATATGTAGGACTAGAATTTGACAGTGCTTCAGACACTCAAAAAACAGACATTAGCAAGGCTGAACTTAAAAGCAAGGGAATTTCACTAAGGGGAGGAGGATTCATCAAGCCAGTAAAAACAAGATTTGTGGACTTAGAAGCTTATGTTGAAGGAATAATAAGACATGAAGAAAACACAGGAAACATCCAGGTTTTAGATGCTCAAAGAGATATTAGTGACACTAAAATCTATGGAGGATGGGGAGCAGGCGGTAATTTAATACTAAAACCAACTAAAAACCTGTTTATTTTTGGAGGAATTGGAGCTGAAGATGTAGGAGAAAATGGGGTTGGAACAGTATTCAGATTAGGTGGAGGATTAAAATTTTAAAATGGCAGGATTATTAAAAAAACTAGGATTAAGTGCAATAGCAATTGGTGCTTTGGGCTGTGTTCCAAGCACAGAACAGCATGTAGAACAACCAGTTATTACTACAAGTGCAGAAGCAGTAGAAGAACCAAAATGGAGTGTTAGCCCTTATTTCTTTCAAAAATCAAAGTTTGATGACAAAGATGACATTGGCCCATACACTGGTGCTGGTTTAAGAGTTGCAAGAGATTTAAACAACATAGTTGGATTCTATGGAAAACTAGAATTTGACAGTGCATCTGATACTCAATCAACAGGAATTAGCAGAGCTGAGCTTAAAAGCAATGGAACTGCTTTTGGTGGAGGAGTTATTTTGATTCCAATTAAAGAAAAGAACTTTGAACTAGAAACTTATGCTGGAGCTCAATTCAGGCATGAGAAAAATGACGGTTACATCCAGGTTTTAAATGCTAAAAGAAATATCAGTGAGACTGAAACAATGGGTGGTTGGGAAGCAGGATTAAGAGCAAAACTCACAACCAGCAATAAAAGATTTGGTGGTTATGTTGGAACAGGATTAGAACAAGCTGGAGAAAGTGGATTAGGTTACAGACTAGAAGGCGGAGTTTTTTTAAAATTCTAAAAATGGTAAAACTAAGAACTCTTGTTCTTGGAACTACTTTTGCTTTTGTTACTGGTTTTGGTGCTGGCAGATGTGATATAAAGAGTGTAAAAAACTATTTTACAGGTGTTGAAAAAAGAACTGAAAAGTTATATGATATTGCAGAAGAAGCTTATGATTATCCCAAACCCTATCTTTCAGAAAAAAAAGAAGAAAAACCAAGAAAATAAGGTAGTGTAACAAAATCTAATTGATTAATATTTATTATAACCTCTTTTTGAAATGATAAGAAGTTAATAATTGCCCATTAATTATAATATGCTACTATTATAGGAGTTAATTTCTTGATAATCTATTAAAAACGAATAATCTAACAAAGTCAAATCGACACAGTCATTTGACTAAAGAGGGGATAATTACCTTGCAATAATCTCCAAAGCATCCCTGTTCTTAAGCTTGTGGTCCTTTCCTAAGATTCTCTTTGTCTTTGCATCTATTGCCTTAATAAAATTCTTTCCAAAATCAGTATGAAGAAAGTATGCAAAGTCTAAAGCAGTTGAACCAGGAGGCAGTAAAAAGCAATCAGGAAGAACATTTCCTTTGCTATCACTGAGTTTGTTAGCTCCTGCAGGAAATATGGCAAGATATTTCAAGAAATCAAACACAGCAAGATTAAGTATCTCCTGCACTCCAGTTCCTCCATAAACATCAAGAACATTTTTTTTAATCTTGTCAAGAGCTTGTTTTTGCTTATCTGTTACACTACCAACAATCTTGAAGTCCTTTTCACCTGGAATATACTCAATCAAGCCAGCTTTTGCAGCCTCTCTTAGTGCAAGCTCTGAATCAGCAGAGCATGGATAAATCATCAGCTCTGGAAACTCATCCTGCATATTCTTGATATTCTTTTGTGCATCTGCATGGTCTGCTTTGTTTGCAGCAATAATCATTGGCTTGCTCTGATTTCTTAATCCAGCAGCAAACTCCTTTAACTGTTCATTAGTCCATTTGCTTGGTTTTTCAGGCAGGTTTAGTTTCAATAAAACATCCTTTACCTGATTTTCATTAACCTTTAACCCAGAAAACTGCTTTGCAACTGCTTCTGCAAAATTAGCATCTTCTTGCTCTGCTTTTCTTGCAAAACTCTTCCAAGCCTTAATCAATATGTTAAAAAACCACTTATTCAGCTCATCTGCTAAAAACCTCACATCCTCACAAGGATTATATCCTTCTGTCTGCTTTCCCTCAATATCTGTTGTCCCAGATGCATCAACTATGTGTATAAAAACATCTGCCTCCCTTAAATCATCAAGAAACTGATTTCCAAGCCCTTTTCCTTCTGAAGCTCCAGGAACCAATCCCGCAACATCCATTAAATCAATAGGCACAAACCTATGATGATTAATGCAAAACCCATGGCTTGGGTTGCACTGGACATTGAACTCTTTGTCAATGCACTCAACTCTTACATAACCAACTCCATGATTTGGCTTTATTGTTGTAAAAGGATAAGAAGCTATGGCTACCTCAGCCAGCGTCGCTGCTTTAAAGAATGTGCTTTTTCCTACAGAGGGCTTTCCCACTAATCCGATTAACATGCCTAAACAAAAAAATCCATGTATTTAAATATAATTCAAAAAGTAAAAACCTTTAAATACTAGAAAATGTAACCATTTTATAAGGGTAAATAGCTAAAATGAAAAGGCCAAAAGCTATAATCATAAATGAAACAGCAAAAGGAACAGAAAGTCTAAGACATCTGTTAAAAGCTGATGTTAAAACAAATTCTGGTTTAAATTTTGATGTTGTAAACATTGACTATACAAACGAGCCAGAATCATTGCGTAGCAATTCTCGTATGCTTGGAGGAAATATTTACTTTATTCATGAGGATTCAGATAACAAACCACTAGCTTCTAAAATTGCAAAAGTCTTGACTGAAAGAGGAATAACTGGAGGAAAAGTTCTTACCACAGAGCATAAACCGAAAAATCAACCCTATGCAGAAACAATGGCTGAATCAGGTTATGAACAATTCATCACTGGCTGGCTTTCAAAAGACCCTAAAGAAGAGTTTAATTCTGAAGAAGTTAGAAATAAAGTAGAACAATTAAGAAAAGAAGGAAAAATTTGTAATCCATTAAGCATTGGAATTGTGGGGTTAGGAACACTAGGAATAGGAATTCTTGAAAAAGCCGCAAGAAGCGATAGAATACAATCAGCACATGTTTATTCTGCATTTACAAAAGGAAATTATAGTGTTTTAAATGGACTGGATTTAACAGGAGAACAAAGAGGGAAGATAATTACTCATGGAACAAGCCTAACTGAACTAGTTCACACTCATCCAGATGTATTATTAGTAACAACAGGTCCTCACGGAGTTGATTATTCCAAATATGCAAACAGAACAGAATTAACAGAAATGCTATTCAAAGCAACTCTTCCAAAGATTAATCCTTTGCTAGAAGAGATTCTATCTAGTAACTTCCAAGGATTAGTTGCAATGCAGTCTAATCCAAATGGGCAATTATTAAATTATGCAGCTCAAAAAGGAATACCTGAAGCACAATTAACTTCTTTTCCACCAGACACCATAAGGCATAGAGCAGAATTATATGAATTCCTAAAAGCTATTGACTCTAAGGTAAAAGAAACAGACATTGATTTGATTGCAGTCGGAGACCATATGGAAGGCGGGATTCCATTGTATCTTGAAGCAAGAGTAAGAGGAAAGTCTCTTTTAGAAGCATTTCCTCAATTAAGAGACGAAGAAGTGCAAAAAAGAATCTGCCAAAAAGCTCAAGGAGTTGGGCTTGCAGTAGTCCAGTCTGCAACAGCATACGGACATGATTATAGGGGAGTTCCTCAGAGAGTAAAAGAATGCCTGGAAGATTTGTCAATATTTCAGGAAACTCCAAGATACCCAATTTATGTGGGATTATTAAGTGTTCCAGCTAAGTTTGGTTATGAGACTTTTGGAGACAGTGTTCAGATAAGACTTAGACAAACCTGCACTCTTAAAGGATTAACAAGCGACAGAAGAATAGTCAAAACTTTAAGAAAAGATGTTAGAAGACTTAGAAGAGAAACAAGATTATGGCAAAGTAAATAAACAAGAACCTCCTTAAAACAACATGGATATACAAAAAATTCAGGAAACACTTGAATCAGTAGGAATGAATAAAAACGAGATTCTTATTTATCTTGATTTAATCAAGACAGGAAGTTCCTCTGCGCATGATATTTCTAAAAACACAAAAATTCATCGTCCCAATGTTTATGATGCCTTAGACAAGATGATAAAAAAAGGAATGGTTACTTCAAGCATTGAAGATAGCAAGAAGATATTCTATCCAATTGAGCCAAAAAATCTCGTGGAATACCTAAAGCAAAGAGAATATGAATTGCAGGAAGTTATCCCAGAAATTGAAAAATTCAGGACAAATTCAAAAAAAGAAAGAAAAGTTGAAATGGCTGAAGGAATCAGGGCTTTCAGAGTAGTATTTAATAATCTGCTTGAAAAAAATCAGGATATTTTTGCTTACGGGATTCCAAAAGATGTTCCTGAAATTGTGGGAGGATTCCTGAATGATTTCCATCAAAGGAGAGTGCATAAAGGCATTGTTATGAAGCACATCTATAATAAAGATGCTGAAAAAAGAATCAAATTTCTAAATGAAATGCCCTGCACAGAAGCTCGTTATCTTCCGTCAACTTATGATACAACTATAATGACCATGATATGTGGAGATGCTGTTTTGCTGACTTTTTGGGAAGAGCCAATATTTACTATAATTATTGAAAATCAGACGATTGCAAATGCTTACAAAAAATACTTTGAAATTCTTTGGGAAGAAGCAAAAATCAGCATTTGATTTTTCTATTAATTA
>JBFYLU010000055.1:0-4917 GCA_041305285.1 Nanobdellota archaeon | reverse complement strand
AGAAATATACTTTTAATCTAATATCTTTCTTAATAGGCTTTTTCCCAATGATTCAGTAATTATTACTTCTTTTGTTTCATTCACAAGAAAATAAGTGTCATTTATCTTAAAATCAATTATAGGGATGTTCTTGAAAAAAGGCTCTATCCTGTAATCTGGATTAAGAGGTGAATCTTCTATTTTATCTTCACATTGAGTGCTCCATACACGAAGTCTTGTTACTGGTGTTCGTAAACATATCTGCTCTGTTCCAATAGAACCGCAAATAGGAACTTCATCCTCTAAAAGTCTTACAGTGTAATCCATACAAAAAGTCTCGTTCTCGAGGTTAGTTATATCATAATAATCAACTCTTATTGTCCCGCCACCTGCTCTTGGCTCCATATCAGCTCCTTTATATTCTACATTGAAAATTGCAGGACGAGAGGAAAAATTAAAATCATTAGTTGGCTGAAGTGCAGTATTTGTTTCTGTTACAGTTGATTCTACTTGATAAAACAACAAGAACAAGATTATATTTAATAATATTAGTATAAATATTAAAGCCAATACTATTTTTATTGATTTAGATTTCATTTTAATCTTTCATCTCAATCTTGATGTTAACTGACTTTGGAATCCTCATCCTCATAATGTGATGAAGAATCTTTTCATTTGCTGGCAAATCAATCAATCTCTTGTGAATTCTCATTTCATATCTGTCAAAAGTAGCTGTTCCATTACCGCAAGGAGATTTTCTTGTAGTAATCTTTAATTTTTGAGTAGGAAGAGGAATAGGGCCTGAGATTGCAATGCCTGATGTCTTAGCTATGTCTTTTATAGAATTGCAGATTTCATTAAGCATTTCTATGTCCACGCTGTTTAGTTTGATTCTTACCTTTGGCATTGTAATTTCCTATAGTCTTTTTATACCAACTCTCATCAGTATACATGACTATTGATTATTATTAAGTTTCCAATGTAGTTTAAAAACCTTTTTATATGATTAATTGCTTAAAAGATTAAATCAAAAGAGAAAAATGTTAAGCCCATTTGCACACTTCGCGTTTATTTTGTTAATTGTTTTTGGAGTTTCTATTTTAACTCGTCTTTTAAAACAACCTTTGATAATTGGATATATTATTGCAGGAATAATTGTCGGGCCTTTTTTTCTTAATCTAATACAAGAAAGCCAGATAATAACTGCTTTTTCAGAAATGGGAATTGCATTTCTTTTATTTATTGTTGGCTTGCACTTATCTCCAAAAGTTATCAAGGAAGTTGGTAAGGTTTCTTTGGTGACTGGATTAGGGCAGGTAATTTTTACTTCTGTAATTGGATACTTTATTGGAATAATGCTGGGATTTTCTCCGATTACATCTCTTTACATAGCAATTGCATTGACTTTTTCTTCCACAATCATTATTATGAAATTATTATCTGATAAGGATGCACTGGAAAAACTTTATGGAAAGATTTCAATAGGTTTCTTGTTAGTGCAGGATTTGGTTGCAATAATAATCCTGATAGTTATTTCTTCTTTGTCAAACGGCAATGGTGCAGGAAGCTTGATATTTTCCACTCTTCTCAAGGGAGGATTGCTTGTTCTTGTTTTGATTCCAGTAAGCATTTATTTTCTTCCAAGACTAGAGTCTTTTTTAGCCAAGTCACAAGAGTTTTTGTTTTTATTTTCTGTTGCATGGGGATTTGGATTGTCATTATTATTCTTGTATCTTGGATTTTCAATTGAGGTAGGAGCATTAATCGCAGGAATAATGCTTTCAATGTCTCCGTATAGCTATGAAATCAGCTCAAAACTCAAGCCATTAAGAGACTTTTTTATAATCTCGTTTTTCATAATCCTTGGAAGCCAGATGATGTTCAGCAATATTTCAAATTTGATATTGCCAGCAATAATTCTTTCATTGTTTATCTTGATTGGAAACCCGCTTATTGTAATTATCCTTATGGGAGCTTTAGGATACAGCAAGAAAACTGGATTCATGGCAGGATTAACTGTTGCACAAATCTCAGAGTTTTCTTTAATACTAATTGCGCTTGGAGTAAAAGTAGGGCATCTTTCCAGTGAGATATTATCTTTTGTTACTTTGATTGGATTAGTCACTATTGCTGGTTCAACTTACATGATAATGTACTCTGACTGGATTTACAGCAAGATTTCATGGGTGCTTGGAATTTTTGAAAAAAATAAATTAAAAGAAAAAGAAATTGCAAAAAAGAATTATAAGTACATTCTTTTGGGATACAATAGGATTGGTTTTTCAATAATCAGGGCTTTTTCAAAAATAACAAAAAATTATCTTGTTGTTGATTTTAATCCTAGTGTAATAAAAGATTTAAGAAAATTGGGAATAAATGCTATTTATGGAGATGTGGATGACTCAGATTTCTTGGAGGATTTGGGCATTTCAAAGGCATTGGTTGTTGTTTCAACTATTCCTGAAATAGAAACAAACAGCTTAATCCTGAATATTTTAAAAAGAAATAATTCCAAGGCAATTTCAATATTAACTGCAAGGCAGATTGCAGATGCAATGGACTTATACAAAACAGGAGCAAATTATGTTATTCTTCCTCATTTTTTAGGAGGAGAGTATACTTCCAGGCTGATTAAAAATGCCAAAGATAATAAAGCAGTTTATGAAAAAGAAAAGGAGAAAGAAATAGAAATATTAAAACAAAGATTAAAGCAAGGGCATAAACATCCTGAAGTCAATAAAGATTAAATAACTTGAAACCTTGTTAATTTTATGAGACTATCCCGCTGTGCTAGAGAGATTATGGACTTGGCTAGAAGCCAGGGATTAGGCAGAGATTTTCCCAGCCTTGATAACATGATTGATGATTCTGATGGAAATCCTAAGAAATTAGCCAGATTGATTTCTAATAACTATGGAAGAAATATAAGCGAGAATGATGTAATAAAATATGCCAGAATGTATCAAATAAAAATCAGGAAAAATTAAGAGTTAGACACAATTTTATTCTTCTTCGTCTTTTTTTGATTTTGGCATATCATCACCAACTCCAAGCAAGATAATTACAAAATCAAGAAATCTCAAGATTAATTCCAAGAGTATTATAAAGAACAAGTAAATAAACACATTGCCAAATACTGCAGGTATTTGTGTAATATGCCCTAAGATTCTTTCTACTGAAAAGAAATTTGGATTAAATAGTGAAGTTGCCAAAAGAGTAAATGGAATTAATTTTGCAACATCCCTTGATAAATCCTCATTATGATAAGAAATCATTCTTATTGCTGCTATTGTTGTTGCAGATAAAATCAAAAGAAGATTAAGGGAAATTGATTCTGCCAACATCATTAAAAAAAGAGTGAATACTGAGAACCATAAGAATATTGCAAAAGGAGTGATGATTATATACTCCACGAAAAACAATGCACTTGCAATAGTTTTGGTTGCAAATGGGTGCTTGGATTTGTTGTATTTGTTTAGGTTTAATCCGATTAGGTCTTTTTTTGAAACTGTTCTGTAGAATTTCCATACAAAAAGAGCATAAAAAACTATAAGAATGGAGATTACAAAGAACCTAATAAATAATTGAGAGGTTGGGGGGACAGATTCAATCAACGCACTGTAAGCTGATGAAAGAACTTCACTAATTCCCTGAAACACCTCTGTCATAACTGCTTAAAGCAGGAGTTATTTTTAAATCTATTCAATAAATTTAAATACAATCTTTCTTTATCTGAATTAATAAAGGTGATTAGATGATAGATATTAAATTACTTCGTGAAAATCCAAAGCTAATTAAGCAAAACTCAAAAAACAGAGGGTATGATGTGGATGTTGATGCAATTCTTGAGCTTGATGGAGAGTGGAGAAAGCTTAGATTCAAGGAAGATGAATTAAGAAAGCAGAGAAATGATGTTTCTAAGAAAATCAATGAGCTTAAAAAAGCAGGCAAGGATGCAAAAAAAGAATTAAAGAAAGCCAAAGAAATTCCAGAGGAACTTGATAAGCTTGAAGCAAAAAGAAAAGACATTGAACAAAAGATGCATTTGCTTTTGTCTTGCATACCAAATATACAGCATGAATCAGCTCCTGTTGGTGATGAAAGCAAGAACAAGGAGATTAGAAAAGGCGGGAAAATGCCTAAGTTTGCTTTTCAGGTAAAAGGGCATGATGAATTGCTTAAAAATCTTGGATTATTGGACATGGAAAGAGCTGCAAAGATTTCTGGAAGCGGGTTTTATATTCTTAAAGGTGATTTGGCAAGACTTGAAAGAGCTTTGATTAATTTCATGCTTGATTTTCATACTAAAGACGGGTTTTTGGAGATTAATGGGCCTCAAGTAGCAAATGAAAAATCTCTTTTTGGAACTGCTAATCTTCCTAAATTTGAATGTGACTTGTATAAAACAAGAGAGGGATTATATTTGATTCCAACTGCTGAAGCAACACTTACTAATATTCATGCAGAAGAAACCCTGAATGAAAAAGACTTGCCTAAAAAATATGTTGCATTTACTCAATGCTTTAGAACAGAAGCTGGAAGGCATGGAAGCGAGACTCCTGGGATATTCAGGTTGCATGAATTTGAAAAAGTTGAGATGGTTTATATTTCAAGGCAGGAAGATTCATGGGAATTGCACGAGGAGATGACAAAAAGAGCAGAGAAATTGTTGCAATTGCTGGAACTTCCATACAGAGTTATTGTTCTTGCAACTGCTGATGCTTCATTTGCTTCTGCAAAGACTTATGATTTGGAAGTCTGGAGTCCTGCATTAAAAAAATATTTAGAGACTTCATCTTGCTCTAATTGCACTGATTTCCAGGCAAGAAGAATGAATATTCGTTATCAAGGCAAGGAAGGATTAAAGTTTGTGCACACATTAAATGGAAGCGGATTGGCAACTCCAAGATTATTAATTTCATTGATTGAAAACAATCA
>JBFYLU010000054.1:0-6322 GCA_041305285.1 Nanobdellota archaeon | reverse complement strand
TTAATTGTTGATGTTGGTGGAAAGAATTTAGTTAAGAAAAGCATTCCAGACACTCAAGAGCTAATAAAAGAACAGCTAACAAAACTTGAGGAAATACAAGGGGAATTGCAAAGAGCATTGGAAAGCATTAATGGGCAGCTGACTGAGACTATTATGGTGCACCAGAAAGAGCAGGAAGAAAGCAAATAATTATTTTGAAATTCTCTCAATTAATCCTTTTGATTGAAAACATCCTCCGCATAGAACATATTCATCATCATGATGGCACATTCTTATTCTTCCATTATTATCCATTACAAGATTCTGCCAAAAAGAATGTATTCTTGTAACTTTTGGGAGTATGGTTGATTGTCCTAATCTAACGTGTGTTCCAATATTTGCTCTATCATTAAAGTCTAGTAAACCTTGGGGCTTATTATAAACTAAATCTTCCCATCTTTCTCCTGTTAATTCTTTTGTTTGTTTTCTTCCCTTTGTTCTAAGTGGAAGTAATTGAATTGGATATCCTAAATCAAGTATTGCTCTTTCTCTATGTCCTGGAGGCAAATGAGCATGAATCATAAGATAAGGAATAGCATTCACTCCATCCTCTCTATATCTTTTTAATTGCTCTACTCTGTATCTATTTGTTTTTCCCTGCATAACTGCACCTTGCTCTAATTCATCCCATCCAATGCTATATAATAAAACTGAATTTGTTCTCTTTAATAGTGATGCAACTTCAGGAATATAAGGAAGGAATTTTGTTGGAATAACTGGGCGAGTTCCAGTAACTGCACAAGCAGCAAGAGTTTGCATAAATTCATCATGAGTAAAAGGAGTCCAGGATTCTGTTCTTTTTCCAAATCTTAAAACATCTACTTGTCTTCCAAGGGTTTCCTTGCTGTTATATTCTAGTCTGCAATTGCCTTTTAATTCATCAAGGAGTCTTTGTTTGTCAAATTGATAAACAGTTTTGGGAAAACTTTTATGTTGCCTTTGAGAATAACAATAAGAACACTCTCCAGTAGGCATTGAAAAAAATCCATTAAAAAATTCTCCATCAAAAAAAGCCCCCTCCTCTGGGACAAATCCGCTGATGCAACCTAATCCAAAATCAATATTTGCTGTCAGTATACATTGAGGAACAAACCATTGTTTTCCTCCTCTCAGTACCTTTTCTGGATTTATTTTTCTTAATCTTGTTTTAGGAGTTATCCTGTCTACAATCTCTGTTCTTGGTCCTCTTATGTTTTTAGCAAAATTAAAACCGCAAAATGCCATTATATCCATTCTAGAAAAAGCATATAATTCATCTTTAATCTCCTGCGGTAAAGACAATATTTCCTCTTGAATATCATAAGAATTGTCAACAAATGGGAGGTTGTTAGGAAAAACCATTTTCTCCTGCTTTTTCCCTGCTTTTTTATCTTCTCTTACGATGATTACTGGAGATTCTTTTTTAAATTGAATATCTTTTTTTATACGAGCAACTTCTTCAGGATTTCTGCCTTCAGTTATCAAAAAATAATCAATTCCTCCTTTTTCATTTCCCTTAGAATAAGTAACATGCGCAAGTCTTTCTAATCCATTCATGTTTGCTGAAGGGCGAGTATAAACATCATGTTGATAGTTGTAAACTGCCACATAGGTTCTTCCATCTCTTCCTTTGCATAATGCTCCAGGAAATTTCCTCATAAGATTTCAGAAAAAGTTGATTATATAAGGATTATTGTGATATTATTTTAACATCTTCTTCACAAACCTATCATAACTTAATATTCCGTGCTCTGTAATTATTCCAGTGATTAGGTTTTTTGGAACAAATTCAAAAGCAGGGTTTTTTATTTTTATGTTTTTAGGAGCCTTGTCCCAGACCTCATTTAATCCTCGCTGTTCAATTGGAACCTTGGTTTTTGTGAATTTCCATGAGTCTGCAATGATATAAACTGGAATTTTATTTATTCTTGCTATTTGTGCGATTAATTTGCTTCCAACTTTGTTGATAATTCCTGTTTTAAGAAGAGCATCTGAGCCTAAGAAAATTTTATCGACTTTTTTTGTTCCTTGTTGTTTTTCTAGTGCAATTCCCAAGGCAGAGTCAATAAACATTGTGACTTTAATTCCTGCTTTTTTTAGTTGTTTGGAGGTTTTTCTTCCTTGATACAATGGACGAGTTTCTGTGTTATATACTTCAAATTTTTTCCCTTTGTTTTTTGCATAGATTAAGGAATTTACAACATTTGTTGAATGGCAATGAGTAAAGATAACATCATTATTTTTTATTAATTTAAGTGTGTTTTTGTTTATTTTATCCTGAGCATCATTAAAATGTTTTAAAATATCAGAATAAGAGTATTTTTCTGCCATATCCAGCACATTTTCCATCATTGGTTCTGTTGGACGAGAAGAAAGAAGAATGGCTTTTGATTTTTTTGAAGGAACCAAGGAATATGCCTTTAGTGCTGATTTAGCTATATTTCTTGCACCTTGAATTTTGATAGTTTTTATGTCACTTACTATTTGATTAAACCTCTTTTGCTTGTTCATAATAAGGAGAGTAACCCAAACTTTAAAAAACCTCTGAAGCTTAATTTTAAAATGCTAGAGATGTTAATCAATCCAAGAGATTCTGAAAAAAGTCCTTGGAAGATGTTTTTTATTGGATTAGTGTATGCTTCACTATCATTACTATTAGTGAACTGGTTTTTTTCAGCAGATGCAGTTTTATCTAAATTCTCTGGATTAATTGTTGTAACTTTTTGTGTTATGTTTTCTCTTCCGTTCATGTATTTTTTAATAAAGCAAGAAGCAGAGCAAGATGAAGAAGTAGAAGGGTTTTGGGGAGTGTGGAAAGCACATAGTGATGCAATGTATTCCTTTATGTTCTTATTTCTTGGTTTTATTATTGCGTTTGCATTCTGGTATATGGTATTGCAAAATTCAATGCTTTTTAATGCTCAGATTGAAACCTATTGCATGATTAATAATCCTGGAGTAAATCTTGATGATTGTGTTGCAAAGTATTCTTTTACAAAGCCATTTCAGCCTACTGGAGCAGTAACAAAACAAATAAGATTCTTATCTATCTTGGAGAATAATGTGTATGTAATGATTTTTACTCTGTTGTTTTCTCTTATTTTTGGTGCAGGAGCAATATTTATCCTAGCATGGAATGCGAGTGTGATTGCAGGAGCAATTGGAATTTTCACGCAGTATAAAATCATTGAAATTCCTATTGGATTGTTTAGGTATATGATTCATGGATTTCCTGAAATTGCAGCTTATTTTATTACTGCATTAGCAGGAGGTATTTTTGGAGTTGGAGCAATAAGGCATGGATTTAGGGATAGAAAATTTTTGAGGGTGATTGAAAACACAATTATACTTCTTTTTATTGCAATAATAATCTTAATTTTAGCTGCTCTTGTTGAGGTATATTTAACCCCTCTTTTCTTTTAAGTTGTTATCATCTCTTTTTGAATAAGTTATTGGCTTAATCTAACCTTATAGCAAGTAGATTGTTATCACCTCTTTTTGAGTGGGTTATTGATTAATTCTAATATGAATAGCAAATAGTTTATTATCCTCTCCAGATACAATAAGAAGTAATTGCTTTTTATTTGCCAATATTTAAAAACATAAGAGCATAAGAAAAAGCAATGGAACCCTTGCTATTTGCAGTTATTCTTGTAAGTTTTATTGTGACTTTGATTGTTCTTCCATTTTGGATAAAAAGAGCACATACTGAAAAACTTGTTGGAAAAGACATGCACAAACTAGACAAAAGAGAGGTTGCAGAGGGCGGAGGAGTGAGTGTTTTGTTTGGAATTGCTACTGGAATACTTCTTTATATTGCAATAAAAACCTTTTATTTTGGAAGCAATGGAGAAATGACTTCTATATTTGCAGTTCTTTGTGTTTTATTCATTGCGTTTATTGTTGGATTATTAGATGATTTATTAGGATGGAAAAAAGGATTAAGCAGAAAGTTTAGAATGCTTGCAATACTCTTTGCAGCAATTCCATTAATGGTGATTAATGCAGGTGAATCAAGCATGGTAGTTCCATTTTTAGGAACAATTAATTTTGGCATTCTTTATCCTCTTTTTTTAATTCCCTTGGGAGTTGTAGCTACAACAACTACATTTAATTTTTTAGCAGGATATAATGGATTAGAAGCAAGCCAAGGAATATTGATTTTTTCTGGATTAGCTTATGTAACTTATGTTACTGGAAATGCTTGGCTTAGTATTGTTTCATTATGTGTTGTTGCTTCGTTAATTGGTTTTTATTGGTATAATAAATATCCCTCAAAGATATTTCCTGGAGATGCCTTGACTTATTCGGTGGGGGCGTTAATTGCTACAGTTGCTATACTTGGGAATATAGAAAAAATAGCAATATTCTTTTTTATTCCTTATATTATTGAAGTTGTTTTAAAGACAAGAGGCAAGTTAGTCAAGGAAAGCTTTGCAAAGGTTAATCCAGACTCAAGCCTGGAGATGCCTTATGACAAGATTTATGGCTTGGAGCATCTTGCAATTTACTTATTAAAGAAAATAAAGCCAAGCAAAAAAGCATATGAAAAAGAAGTGGTATATTTGATTAACTTTTTTCAATTAATAATCATTGTTCTCGGAATAGTCTTTTTATTGTGAGAAAGCTTTTAAAGTAAATAATTATCCTTAATTCATGGAAAAAAAAGATTCAATTGAAATCCAAGGCAAGGATAATAAAATTGAAATCAGTAATGCCAAAGATGTTGAGGTAAGGGGAAATAACAACATAATTGAGGTAGAAGAAAAAAACAAAAAATTAGAGATAAAGGGAAGTCATAATATTATTCGAATAGACAAGAAAGATTCTGTAAAAAAAGGTTTAAGCAATGCAATAAATTTTCTAAGACAAAATAAAATTCAGTGGATAATAACTATTGCTGTTTTTTTAGCAATATTATTCCTTAGCACTTCTATCAGATTATCTAATTTAGATGCTTTGAAAGATATAACAACTGGAGAGTATAGTCTTGCTGATTTGGATGCACAGTATTTTTATAGAATTGCGCAGACATTAGTGGATAATAATGGAGTTCTTCCTGAACATGATGATATGCATTATATTGGGGCAGTCCCTGCTTCTGGTTGGCTTAAAGAGTTATTATCACCATTTATAGTTCTAGTCTATAGAATAGCAAGTATATTTAATTCTGATTTTTCAGTAATGGATGCAGCTGTTTATTCTCCTGTAATTCTTTATTTTATAGGATTAATCTTCTTTTTCTTGCTTGCTTATGCAATAACTAAGTCAAAATTAGCTTCAATTATTTCAAGTGCTTTATTAGCATACTCTCCGATCTATTTACACCGGTCAGTAGCTGGATTTGCAGACCATGATATCATGGGTATGGGAGCAATGTTCCTCTGTCTTTTGATTTATGCTCTTTCACTAAAAAACTTTGAAAAGAACTGGAAAAATTCAGTTATTTGGGGAGTTTTAACTGGTGCAGCAATGGCTTTATTATTAGCTAGCTGGGGTGGAGGAGTAAACTTTGTTATGATTGCTGTTCCTTTTGCTTTCTTTTTCTATTATTTATTGAATTCAAAAGATAAATTAAAGAACATAGGATTTTATTCAGCAATTTTATTTTCTAGTGTTATTTTTACTGCTATTTTTGGATTAGATATGTCTGACATGTATAATAGATTCTTTTTATCTTATGGTTTAGCTATTCCGTTTGTATTTGCATTCATGATAATTGATTATGCTATTGAAAAAATAAAAATTCAAAAATTAAAAGGAAAATATGAAAAATTATATTCATTGGCAATAACTGTAATTCTTGGCTTGATTGCTTTGCCTATAATGGGAAAGAACATATTCTTAATTATCCAAGAAATGTGGTTAAAATTATTCCATCCATTTGGATTGGGAAGAATTGGTGTTACTGTTGCTGAAAATGCACAGCCATATTTAAGTGACTGGATTTCACAAACTGGAAAGCCATTATTTTATTTATTTGTGTTTGGAGCAATACTCGCTGGTTTTGAGTTTATTAAAGATATCAAAAGCAAGAAATCCAAGATGTTCCTTGGAGTTTCATGGACGTATATGATTTTTGCAATTTTATTTAGCAGAGTTTCTTCTGAAAGCTTGTTTAATGGAACTAGTTTGATTAGCCAGTTATTTTATATGTCTGGACTACTATTGTTTGTAGGAGTATTTTTTTGGGTTTATATTAAAGAAAGATTTAGTGCTGATTCAAGCATAATCTTGATTATTGCTCTTATTTTTGTATCTTTAATAAATGGAAGAAGTGCTTTAAGAGTATTTTTAATGATTA
>JBFYLU010000053.1:0-3237 GCA_041305285.1 Nanobdellota archaeon | reverse complement strand
AAAATAACTGTGTAAAAATTCAAGAGAGGAGCAAAAACAGCTGCAATTCCAGGATAAATAAACAATTCAGTTATATTATGAACCATGAAATTTCTATGGTATATTTTGATAAATGCCAGAGGAATAGCAATTATCAATGCTGGAATGTAAGAATACTGCCATGTTCCAAAAAAGGAATTAAAAGAGATTCCAAGGGCAAGAGTTACAACAGCAAGAAACCAAATCTTAAGTATAAACTCTGCGTTAAAATGCATTAAAAAGAATAACAAGGCGATTGCAATCACAAAAGCTATTACAATTGCAATAATAACCTGATTGAAATCTTTTGGCTGTTCTAGTTCTGGAGTTTCTAATCCAAATGGAAGCTCTGGGGCAGAAACATTAGTCATGTTTCCCTGAAGAACTCTTACAGAAGAATAGTGATCTACAACATAAAGTCCAATTACCTGAGTCAATAAAAACATTGCAAGAATTATTGCTGTTATTTTTAGACTGTGTTTCATATGAAAACAAGGGAAAAAATGTTTAAAAGCTTATCTTAATCTCAGAGTTTCAAGAGTTCTTGGGACATTGGTTTCAACTCTATTTAACTTGTAGATTGCAGAAGCCAAATCAAGGCATTTTGAAACCTCTCCGTGATTAATAATAACTCTTTTTGGCTTTGGACGCATGTTATTAAAGAAACCCATTATTTCATTTCTTCCAGAGTGAGCAGTTAATCCTGCGATAGTGTTTACACTTAGATTAATTTTTATAAATTCCTCTTTTCCATCAACAATCATTTTTGTTTCTTTGATTCCATCCTGAACCTGCCTTCCAAGACTTCCAACACCCTGATAACACACAAAGACAATTGCATTTTTTTCATTAACTGCAAATTCCTTAAAGTATTCAACTGAAGCTCCTCCTACAAGCATACCAGATGTGGCAAGCACAACACACGGACCTGCTTCAATAACGTTTTTTCTTTCTTGAGGAGAAGATACTCTTGAGAAGATTTCTGAGACAAATGGATTTTGGTCTTGGAATATCTGGCTTCTAACCTTGGTGCTTAAAAAATCAGGATATGCAGTGTGAATAGCGTTAATATCCCAAATCATACCATCAATGTAAATAGGAACTTTTGGAAGCTTGTTAGTTTTCATTGCATCTTCAAGAATCAGCATTGTTTCCTGAGCTCTTCCTAATCCAAGTTCAGGAATTAAAACCTTTCCACCATTTTCTATTGTCTTGCTTACTATTGCTAATAATTCTTCTTCTGCTTGTGCTCTTGGAGGAAGGATATCTGTTCTTGCACCATAAGTAGCTTCTGTTATTACTGTCTCAACTCTTGGATAAACTGAGACTGCTGGGTCTAAAAGACGTGATTTCCCGTATTTATGGTCTCCAGTATAAACAAGATTATGCAATCCATTTCCAATATTCAAGTGAACTATTGAGCTTCCAAGACAGTGTCCTGCATTATAAAAAGTAATTCTAACATCAGGAGTCACATCATTGACTTCATTATAATCAAGGCAAATGCTGTGCTTTACCATTTCCTTTATATCTGTTGAGCTGAATAATGGCTTAGATGCTTGTTTATATGCAACTCCAATAAAATCAAGTGAAAGAAGTGCTGCAATGTCTCTTGTTGGAGGAGTCATGTACACTGGGCCTTTATACCCCATTTTATAGAGATAAGGCAATAAACCCACATGGTCAAGGTGAGCGTGACTGATTATCACAGCATCAATTCTTGAGATATCAAATTCTGGGACATTAAAATAAGGGAATTTGTCTTGCCCAGAAGAAGCAACATCAATTCCACAGTCAAGCAAGATGTTTGAGTTTGGAGTCTGCAATAAAAAGCAACTTCTTCCTACTTGCCTTCCTCCTCCAAGAACACTTATTCTTACCCATTCATCAACTTTTTCAGGAGACCATTCTTTGTAGATTTTTTCTCCTATTTGATTAAGAAACTTTCTTCTGTAATTGTTATTTGCATAAAGAACTTCCCTTATATTGTCAGTAATCTTGCTTTTTATTGAAGCACTTCTTTGGATTTGAGGAGTCCACAAAGTTGTTTGTCTTATCTCGTCAATTATTGAACCTTGCTTTCCAATTACAAGCCCTGGTTTTTTTGCTTCAATAACTACAATGCTTCTGTGATAATCAAAAATAATATTGGTTATTTCTGCATCTGAAGGAACTATTCTCTTGATTTCCTGTTCTACTTTTTCCTGAGGCGGAAGAATTTTCTGGTCTGCTCTTAATTCAATTCTTTTTTTTAATTCATTTACTACTTCTTTAATCTGAGACTCGCCCTCCTTGAAAAACTTTTCATTGTCTGTATAAACAACTATATTTGCACCTTCAAAACTTGCATCAGTCACACTAGCGTGTATTTTATCTTTTATTGTTTTTAGAATATCCATTACGAGAACACTCCCTGGTTTTCTCGTGCTCTTTCCTTTAAGCACTGAAGGGCAGTATTTTTAATTGCCTCTGATGAATACTGCATAAAAAAATCTTTTTTCATTTTCTAATTTTTTAGTTCAACCTCATAATTAAAATAATCACCTGTATTCAGGCTCTATTTTTTGTTCCACCACTTTTTTAATTCCATCTTTTGTTATTGCAAAAACATCAATTCCATAACCGCTTCCTGTATCTCTTTGTGTTGAGGATTTTAAGGCTTCAACAGCTAACTTAGCTCCTTCTTCAACACTTAAACCTGGCTTGTATTGTCTTTCCAATAAACCTAAAACATAAGGCATACCTGAACCAAAGTTTGCATCATAATCTTCTACCTTAAATATGCTTCCAGCAGGGTCGATTGTATAAAGTTCAGTTGAACCATCTTCATTTACTCCAGCAATTAATGCTCCCATCTGGTCTGGCACCATAGAAGGCTGTCTTATAGTAGAATAAATAATAGTAGCAAGTAAATTAGCAGCTTGCTTTATAGTTGGCCTGCTTCTTGATTTAAGTTCTTTAAGCTTAAGTTCAGCTGGAAGAAGTTTCTTGATTCTATCTGTAGCTGCTGCAAGCCCACAACCAGAAAATACAAGATAATCATTGATTTTAACAACTTTTTCTTTATTTTTATTCATTACTACATTTCCTGCAGTAGTTTGCCTGTCTGCAGCCATTACAACTCCGTCTTTGCAGACAATTCCAAGTATTGTTGTGCCTGTTTTGAGGATTGATTTTTTTAATTCTTCGTCCATTTTAGAATCATCTAATCATATTAGA
>JBFYLU010000052.1:0-3481 GCA_041305285.1 Nanobdellota archaeon | reverse complement strand
GATTTAATAGAGGACCACGAAGAGAAAGAAGATTTGAATCTGAAGAATCAAACGAAGACGAAAGCTTCTAATGACTAAAGATTAAAAAATTTATTTTTTATTTTTTTAATTTACTTATTTTATATTTATTTTACACTGCTCAGCAAAGCTAGTGTTTCAGGGAAGATTGTTTTTATACTGCCCAGGTGGCAATCCAGTTGCCTAAGAAATAAGCTGTGATTATAACCAAGATTGCGATTATTAAATGCTCTAAGATTACATGCATTGGTTTTTCTTTTCTATGCTTAGCCATGTAAAAACTAAACAAAACAAGGAGGATAAGCCCCCATATTATTCCTATAATCACTGCTGTTTGAAGGGAAAATAATAATATTGGAATTGCAAAACTCAATGCAAATAAAAATTTGAAAAATACAGTTGAAAAAGTTGATTCCCAAATTTCTTTTTCTGAAGTTTGCTTGCTTCCTGATTCTTCTGAGATGTGGATTCCAAGAGCATCAGACAAAGCATCTGCAACTGCAATAAGCAAGATTCCTCCAAGAACAATTTTTTTAGAGTGGGTTCCAAAATTCAGTCCAACAAGCATTCCTAAAGTGGTTATAACTCCAGAAGTCAAGCCAAATCCAAGCCCCTTTCTTATTGATATTTTCATATTATAATTAAAATTCTTTATTTTTTAAATAATTCTCTTTGATTCAAGAACATTAAAATAACTGCAGGAATAATAAAAAGCCAGTCAATTGTAAAAGTAAAATACAAGCAGATAAGAGCAATAATAGAATAAATAATTACTCTTGGTTTTACTGACATTCTCCCTCTAAGTAATATTCAACGTTATTGTTTAAACAAGCAACGCAACCATTTGAATAGGTTTTGCCATCAGAACCGCAAACAGGCTCATAGACTTGAATGCAATACATGTTAGGCCCTCTTTGTTCTTCTGAACAGTAATTTTTAACTCCCAAGACATCCACTGATTTTGTTGAATTTATAGTATTAAACCAAACAACAAAACAACCATTGCAATCTCCCTCAGAAATATTAGTTACAGTTAAACTATATTCTTTTCTTGTGTAATTCATTGCATACTCGAGAACTTGCCTGTCAGCTCCAGCAACTTCCCACTCTCTCAAGCATACTTGAAGAGTTTCATTCCATGAATACCCTGCTGGATTTAAGCATCCGTGCTCGTCTCTTTCTCCTCCAATAATTTGTTCTTTGTTTATTCCATTTCTCAAAACAACCATTGATGCAATTAAAATTAATGCAGCTAAAATCGCCAAGACAATAGAGGTTTTCTTTAGGTTTTTCATAGAATAATATAGAAAAGAGGATTTTTATATTCTGCGATTAAATGCTTTGATGAAACAGAAGATTAACTTTTTAACATTTTATTTTGGGATTATTATCACCTCTTTTTTTAGATAAGGGTAATGACGTTAACAATACTTTTTTACTAAATCCTAATTAAAAATATGGGGTGAAAACTTGGGGTGAGAAAGCAACTCTCTTCCTGGAAGCTCTCCAAGAGAGTGTGCTAATATGTCAGCCAAATAAACTAATCTGGGACATATTGGGCATTTTCTTGTTTTTCCTTGATTATTCTTGTTCTTTTTTATAAAATTATCAACAACCACGTCTTTTATACCCAAGTCATTAAAATAACCCCTTAGCAAATTTTTTTGGTCTTTTCTAAATCCTCCGCCGTCAAAATAAAGTTTAATGCAAGCGACATCTAAGGAGATAGTTGGAGAAAATGGGGAGATTGGCTCTGTTAAAATATAGGTTACTAGGGTTTGAGTTGCTTCTGTAAGGTTAGCTGCTGAGCTTCTGTATCTGTATTCCTCTCCTGTTAAAATTGTAAATCTATAATCATGGCCTGGAACAGAAAGCCATTTTTCAAGGTCTGCATTTCTTCTAGAATTTGGCCACTCTCTTACAAGGCTGTCATCATGGTCTTTTGAAAATGGAGCAACAACAATTTCACCTTTTTTTTCATTAGGAATTGCGTGATTAGATTCATCAAACCCAAAGTAAAGCACACTTAATGGAGGAGTTTCTTTTTCATTCATCCAAAAGAGAATAAAAGCTGTTTTTTAAGGATTAATTAAGTAGAAAATAGATATTGAAGTATTAGCTCCAACCTAATTTTTTAGATTCTGGAGAGTTTTTGTTATAAGAGTCATAGTCCCAGTGCATTCTTCTTGTAAATATTCCTCAAAATCCTCTTTTTTATTTGGAGAATAATAATGACAATCCTTACATAATGTTATTAAGTTATTTAATTCATCTCTTCCTTCTAAAATTAATGGAATAATATGATGGGCTTCCAATAAGTCTCCGCTGTTATCTTGTAATCCGCACTTCTGACAGGTAAAATTATCTCTTTCTAAGCATTTTTTTCTTAAAGGATTTTTTCTTTTCATAAACTATCAAAAGGAGACTTGATTTTCTTTAATTCTACTGTTGAAACATGTGTGTAAATCTGGGTAGTTTCAAGAGAAGAATGGCCTAAAAGTTCCTGAATCATCCTTATATCTGTTCCATTTTCAAGCAAATGTGTTGCAAAACTATGCCTTAGTGTATGGGGATGAACTTCTTTGTTAATTCCTGCTCTTTTAGCTGCAGTTCTTATTATTTTTTGAAAATTCCTGTCTGTTAAGGCTCCTTTTTTTCCTGAAAATAAATACTCTTGATTGGATTCTTTTTGGACTTCTACTTGTTTCTGAAGTTTGATTTTTAATCTTTGAGGGATATTAAAGAGTCTATCTTTTTTTCCTTTTCCTTGTCTTACATGCCCCACCATTTCTTCAAAATTCAAATCATTTATCTTCAAATTAATTAATTCTGAAACACGAAAACCACAGGAATAAGTCAAAATAGCCATTAACTTGCTTTTTTTTGTGGGTATTGCTTCAATTAATCTTTGAACTTCTTCTTTTGTTAAAACTGCGGGGATTTTTTTTTCTCTTTTTGGACGTTTTATGCCTAAAGTAACATCTTTTCCTAGAAGATTGCCAAAAGCAAATCTAAGTGCAGACAAAAACACAATAATTGATGAAGAAGCTTGCTTTGTTAATTTTTCAGACATATAGAGCTTTACATCGTCTGTTGTTATTTCTTCTGGAGCTTTTTTTGTAAAATCCATTAGCTCCTGGACTGCCCTAAGATAGTTTCTTAGGGTATAATTTGAATTTTTTGAGATTTTTAATTCAACTTGGAGTTTTTGGAGGAATTCTTCAGAGTTCATTTTTTTGCCAGCTCCTTGCATGCCTTGCATCTTTTAATGAGCTCTTTTTCATTTTCATAGATATTTATCTTGCCTGCCTTGTAATCTTTGAATTTGGGCAGTTTAGAAGCATGCTTATACCCTCTTTTTAGCATTTCTTTAACTAGTTCTTTATGTCTTTTTTTTATATTGTGGATTTCTACCTGGCCTTTTTCAATATGTCCTTTAACACTCTTGCCTTTGTTTAGACTG
>JBFYLU010000051.1:0-7536 GCA_041305285.1 Nanobdellota archaeon | reverse complement strand
TATAATCATCTCATTGTATTTGATTACATGTCTTGTAGAAATTCCAGTTATTCTTCCAAAAAGATTCAAGTACCGCATGTCCTGCATGCTTATTGTTCCAGCCATTAGCATCATATTAAATCTTAATAAAAAATCCTTTTATAAACCTTCTTATTCTCGTAGAAATATTATTTATTTGTGTCCTCAACTATTTTTTTCTTCGCAGTCTTTTTTTCTTCTTCTTTCTTTACCAAAGGCCCGATTATCTTGACTAATAATCCTGGAAGTCCAGTTCCAACTGGAATTGGCTGGTTAAGTATGATATTTTCTATTACTGAATTCAATTTGTCTCCTGTTCCTTTGATTGAAGCATTTACAAATTGCCTTACTGGAGTCTCGAAAGTAGCTCTTGCCAATATGGAAGCTTTCTGCGCAATGATTCCCATTCTTGTAACTCCCTTGACACTTCCTGCATTTGTCATTGCATCTGCAACAAGCTTCAAGTGCCTCATGTCAATGTTTAAACCTTGTGTTGAAAGAGTTTCAGAAATTTCATGGATTATCATCTGCCTTGCAACTTCAATTCCAAACACCTCAGCCATTTCATACAAGTCATTTGAAACTGTCTTTTCCTTGCAGACTTCTTTCATCTCAAGTATTTCTTCAAGATTTGTTCCAAGAGTCATTATCACAAAATCTCTTCCTTTTTTAACAACAAGTATCTGCTCTACTTTTTTTACACCAGAAATTATTGTTTCTTTTAATTTTTCCTTTAACTTGTAAATATCCCTGAAATTAAATTCAGATGCATTAAGCATTATTCCTTCTGAGCTTTCCTTTGCCTTGAATCCAAGTTCATTAAGCCTCTCAACAACTGTTTTTGTTGAAACATGAGTTTGTTTCAATCCTTTTGGATCAATTACAATTTCAATTTTCTTGTCACTAAAATTAAGCTTTATCTCAGAAGAAATTTCTTTTAAGGTAACTTCTTTTATTTTTTCTGCAAATACTTTTGCATCTTTCTCATTGTTGTATTCTGCATTTAGATAAATCTCCATCTTTGGAGAAGAAGGTTTTTTTCTTGCATCAAAAATTTCAATAAGTCTTGGAAGTCCCATTGTAACCTGCATTTCTGCAACACCTGCCATGTGGAAAGTGTTAAGAACCATCTGGGTTGAGCTTTCACCAAAAGACTGAGCAGCAACAATTCCAATTGCCTCCCCTGATTCCAAGTCTGTGTTAGTGTGAAGTCTTGCAACATCTTTCCCGTCATCTCCATACTTGAATTGTATTATGTTGTTGTTGCTGTCTCTGATTGTTCCGTCATATTCTTTTCTTATATCCTGAAGAGCATTTGCAAGTCTTCTGTACAAGTATCCTGATTTTGGAGTTCTTAATGCAGTATCCATAAGTGAATCTCTTCCTGTTATTGCCTGGAAAAAGAATTCATCTGGCCTTAATCCCTTGATAAAAGGTGATTTGATAAACCCTCTTGCTTTTGGAGACAAATCTCCTTTTTCAAAAAATGAAAGTGTTCTGTTAGTATATCCTATGTCAATTCTTCCTCCCATAAATGCCTGCTGTCCAACACATGAAGCCATCTGAGTAATATTAAGGATGTTTCCTCCTCCACCAGATTTAATCATGTGGCTTACAGGATTTGTTTTTGGGAATTTTTCCTTGACAATTGCACCAATTTTTGTTCTTATTTCATTTAATACCTGAAGGATTTTTATTTCCCTTGATTCTTCCTTGCTCTTTCCAGGAATTATCTCAAGAGTGTCATTGTTATAAGCTTCAATCAGTTCTTCTGTTCTTTTTTCTGCTTTTTGTATTATTTCATCACCAAGTGCAATTGTCTCGTCATCCAAATCCAGGTCTTCCACTGAAATTGTTATTCCTCTGTCAGTAAGATAATTAATTCCAAGCTGGAATGCTCTCTTTATTGTTTCAAATGCTTCTGTTCTTCCAAGCTCCTTGTCAATTACTTTTACTAATTCCCCGTCTTCATCTCCAAGACAGCTCTTGTCCACATATCCTTTGACAACTTGCCCGTCTTTTATTTTAATTGAATCACTTGAGAAATCAATCTTTGGAAGAATCTTTGAGAAAATTTCTGTTCCAGGAATGCTTTTCTTTGATATTCCTTCAAAAATTCCTGACTTGTAAAGAAGCTGGTTTGCATAATCTCCTTCAAACTCGTTTAATCCTAAGAGATAATTTCCAGTTATTGCATCTCCAATGCACCCAATCAGGTTTGTATTGTTTTTAGGAGAGATTATGTTTCTTTTTACATCAAGAAGTATTTTTGCCTCTGCTCTTGCTTCTTCATTTTGAGGAGAGTGAATATTCATCTCATCACCGTCAAAATCAGCATTATAAGGAGCAGCTGCAGAAGGATGCAGTCTGAAAGTTCTTCCTGGAAGAACCCTCACAAAATGAGCCATAAGGCTTCCTCTGTGCAGGCTTGGATGACGATTGAATAAAACAATGTCTCCGTCTTGCAAGTGCCTTTCAACTTTGTATCCAACTTCAATTTCATTGATTATTTCTTCTTTTAACTCGGGGCTGATTTTTTTCCTTTTTCCATCAGGCCTTATGACATAGTTTGCTCCAGGATATTCTTCTCCTTTTTTAATCAAATCTTTAAGTCTTTCAATATTAATGTCATTGACTGTTTCAGAAACAGTAACTACTCTTGCAATTTCATATGGAACACCAACTTCATTGATTGAGATTGCTGGGTCTGGAGAAACAACTGTTCTTGCAGAATAATTTACCCTTTTTCCAGCAAGGTTTTTTCTTATTCTTCCTTCTTTTCCCTTGATTCTTTCAGTTATTGTTTTTAATGGCTGTCCGCTTCTGTGCCTTGCAGGAGGAACTCTTGCAACTGTGTTGTCAAAGAATGTTGTTACATGATATTGAAGCAAGTCCCATAAATCTTCGATAATAACTTCAGGAGCACCTGCATTAAGATTTTCCCATAATCTTTGATTAGCCCTTATTATGTCTGAAAGCTTGTGAGTCAAGTCATCTTCACTTCTTTCTCCTGATTCAAGAATAATGCTAGGACGAACAGTTACAGGCGGAACTAATAAAGAAGTAAGAACTCCCCATTCAGGCCTGCATGTGCTTGGCTCAACACCAATCTTCTTTAATTCAGCGTCTGGAATCTTTACAAGGATTTCTCTTACTTCAGTCGGGAATATTCTTTTCTTTCCAATGTAAAAGCTTGTTGGTTTTTCTGTTTTTATTTTTTCTTGAGCTGCTCCGCAATAAGGGCATTTTTTTGCATCTTTTGCTTTTTTAGCTCTTTCACTAGGAGAGTATTTTGAGATTTTGCTTTCTTCAAGCATTAATTTTCCGCATTCATGGCAAAAACTTCGCAAACCCACCTCAATCAAAGGAACATATTTAAGATGAATAACACTTCTTGCCAAGTCAATGCTTCCTGGATGCCCAAGGCATTCCTTAAGTCTTCCACCGCAAGTACGGCATCTTACTCCAGGGTCAATTGCTCCCAATCTCAAGTCCATTAATCCTCCATCTACAGGATAACCATCAATATCATAAAGTTCTGGAGTTACTATTTTTGCAGCTGAAATCTTTTTGATTTGTTCAGGACTAATCAAAGCAAATTTTATCATTCCGATTTTTTTTCTTATTAGATTTTTCATTTTATTCG
The DNA here is from genome assembly GCA_041305285.1 of Nanobdellota archaeon. GTDB lineage: Archaea > Nanobdellota > Nanobdellia > Pacearchaeales > GW2011-AR1 > WJLC01. The sequence goes on along the minus strand of JBFYLU010000051.1, from coordinate 3,872 downwards.
TATTTGTTTTTTAATTGGAACATTGAGTGTATATGCAATCCCTGCAATTCTTCCATTAATAATTTAAATGCATATGAAACCTCAACATGCTCTATTGATTCGCTTCCGCACACAGGGCAGATTGTTTTGTTTCTTATGTTATCATCAATTCCAGTTGCTCCGCATTTTGTGCATACAGGAAGCAAAATCTTATCAGAGTCATATCTTTCCTTAAGCAATAAAGAAGCTCCATGCGCAACCAATGCTTGCTGCTCCATTTCTCCTAATCTTAATGCTCCTCCTCTTGATCTTCCTTCTATTGGCTGTCTTGTCAATAAAGCAACCTTTCCAGAAGCTCTTCCATGCATTTTGTTTGCAACCATGTATTTTAATTTCAAGTAATATAAGTTTCCAACAAATATTTTTGAAACAAGTTTCTTTCCAGTTATTCCAGAGTACATTGTTTCTTTTCCATCATAGCTAAACCCAAGCTCTCTAAGATTATCTTCTAGTTCTTTTTTGCTTGCTCCTGAGAATGCAGTTCCATCAATAATCTCTCCTTTCAAGCACCCTACTTTTCCAGCAAGCAATTCTAGCAAGTAACCTACAGTCATACGGCTTGGAAGTCCATGAGGATTAAACATTACATCTGGCTTGATTCCTTTTGAAGTGAATGGTATGTCTTCTTCTGGAACAATTGCTCCAACAACTCCTTTTTGTCCATGAGCTGTTGCAAACTTGTCACCTATTTCTGGAACTCTCTGGTCACGAGTTTTAATCTGGACAATCTTGTTTCCTTCTTCATCTTCTGTTATGAATACTGAATCAACAGTTCCTTTTTCTTCCTGCCTCATTGTTACAGAAGATTCTTTTTTTGTCCTCACTGAAATTTCTCTTGCTTCTGATAAGAATTTTGGAGGAGACATTTTTCCTATAAGAACCTCTCCTTCATTGACATCTGCTTCTGGATAAATTATTCCATCTTCTTCTAAATGCTTGTAACTTGCTTCTGTCTTATAACCAGAAGAATCTTTTTCAGGCACAGCAATCTCATCTTTTAATCCTCCTGCATAATTAATTTCAACTGCAGAATATGGCCTAAAATAAAAGCTTCTTCCAACTCCTCTTTGCAGACTTCCTTTATTGAACACAAGAGCATCTTCCATATTATATCCTTCATAAGTCATTATAGCAACAGTAAGATTTTGTCCTGCAGGATAAGTCTGGAGAGTGTCATACACAAAACTTCTTACAATTGGTTTTTGAGGATACTGAAGTATAGAAACATCTGTGTCTAATCTGCACAAATAATTTGCAGAATATAATCCAAGAGCCTGCTTTTGTGTCTTGCTTCCTCTGTTCAATCTTGAACTTTGGTCATGATTAGCATACGGAACAAGGCTTGTAACAACCCCGAATAAATCAATATTATCAATTTCAAGGTGAGTGTGCTTAGGAGTTATTTCTTCTTCATATAATGCCACTAAGGAGTTTTCTTCTTCAGCTGCATCAAGATACTCAATAATTCCTTTTTTTATCAAGTCATCCCAAGACATTTGTTTTTGCTCTATCTGCACCAAGTCCTCGTTTTTTAATCTTGAGGCTCCGTTTTCAATGATTATTAATGGCCTTAAGGCTCTTCCTGCTTCAGTGGAGATTGTTACATTCTTAAGTTCATAGTCATTTCTAACATTTAATTGAACTGGCAATTCTCCAGCTCTTCTTTTTTCCCTTATCTTTGTCACAAAATCTTCTGGGTTTAGAGCTGTTCCTATGAATAATCCATTAAAGAAAACATCTGCTCCTTCAACTCCTTCTATATTTAGTCCATCTGAAGTTAAATCTTTTAGGAATTTTTCTCTGTCTAGTTCCACTCTTGTGGAAACTCTGCTAAGTATTGAAAGGTTCTTCCTCAATCCAATTTCTGTTCCTTCAGGAGTTTCAATTGGGCAAAATCTTCCATAGTGAGTTGGATGAAGTGTTCTTGCAAGGAAATTTTCCTGGTCAGAAGGAAGCATGCTTGAAACTCTCTGCAATTGAGAAATAATAGAAAGGTAATTTGTCTTGTCCATGTTCTGAGTTACTCCGCTTCTTTCTCCAGTCCAGCTTCCTGTTGCAATAGCTGATTCTACTCTATGGCTGAATAAGGTTGATTTTGCAATTGTCTTTATTGAATAGAATTTTTTTCTTTTTGTTGATTTTTGAAGAGAGTATTGAATATCCCTGAATAATATCCCAAGATTGATTCTAAACAAGCTTGCTAACAAATCCCCTGAAAGCCTTACTCTCTTGTTTGCATAATGGTCTTTATCAGTCTGGATTTTTGGGTTTTCTTTTGCTATAAGAAATTGCTTTAAAAGCTTGCATAGAGTTATTGCTTTTTTTAATCTGTCTTCTTTTTTTCCTCCAATATGCGGGAATAAATAAGAATCAATTCTTTGCTTTACTCTGTCAAGGATTTCTTTTTTTGTTCCTTGCAAATTAGTAGTCTCAGCAATATTCATCATTGCATCTTCTTGTGTTGCTATGTTCACAAAGTCATAAAGATTAACAATAACACTGTCAGTTTCTCTTCCAATATATTTTGCAATATCTGATTCTTTTGTTAATCCAAGAGCTTTAAGGACTATAACTGCTGGCAATTCCCTGAATCTTGAAAAAGACACTTCAAAAATTCCTTCTTTGCTTTCTGAAATTGTTGTAGGAATTCTGTATGTTCCTCTTAATGAAAATACTCTTAATGTTGTTTTTCCTTTTTTATTTTTTTCAATAAACGGCTGGTTTTCAGCCAAATCCTCAGCCATAATCATTACTCTTTCATTACCATTAATAATAAAATACCCTCCAGTATCCATTGGGTCTATGTAATGATTAATCATGTCTTCTTTTGACATTCCATTAGTATTGCAAATCTTGCTCCTAACCATTACTGGAATTCTCCCAATTTCAACAACTTCAGAGTCTACTTGATCATCTTTTTTAACAGTAAGCTCCATTTTTATTGGTGCAGAATAAGTAAGGTTTCTTAATCTTGCTTCTGTAGGAGTTATAAATGATGAGCTTCCATCAGCTTCAATTACCTGCGGTCTTCCAACCTCTATCTTTCCAAGAGTGATTTCAAAATCCTCTGTAACCATGCTCTCAGAAATCTCACTCACAATTTCCTGCAGTCTTTTTTCAATAAAATTATTATAAGAAGTGATGTTTGATTCAACTAATGAATGATTATTCAGGTAATTCTTTATTATTAGATGATTATTGTCTTTTACCATATTAAGTAACCACCCTGTAATAAAGATAGGTTTTATCTCCTTCTTTTCTTTCTATTTTTATTACGTCTCCAATATTGCATCCTTCTGGCAATGCTTTGTCAGTTTGGATTATTCTTGGAAGTTGCGGCTTAGAAATATTTAGTCTTTTTAATAATTCCTCAACATCTTTCTCACTTAATTTAGTGTGTTTGGGTTGCAAGACGTGCATTTTAGAGGATTTGGATGTATTAAAGATTAAACTTTAACAACTATTTAATAATAAAAGAAACTAAAAATTGGTTTAAAAACCTTTTGTTTTTAAAGCAGGATATAACTCCTTTGACTTGATGCCACCAAACTGCAAATTATGGCCCCGACGGGATTTGAACCCGCGACACCTAGCTTAAAAGGCTAGTGCTCTACCAGGCTGAGCTACGAGGCCCTGGTTGTTTGGACTCTTAGTCAGATGGTTTAGCCAGACTTTATAGTCTGAGCCTACCAGGCTGAGCTACGAGGCCGCTTTATGATGTTGAAAACATCATCATGTCTGTTTAAACCCGATAATTCTCTCCTACCAGGCCGAGCAATGTTCAATTGCATCCATTGGCTTGCGTAACTTTTTCGCAATTGGGCTTGCGAGTT
>JBFYLU010000050.1:0-2983 GCA_041305285.1 Nanobdellota archaeon | reverse complement strand
AATATAACTCCAGAAAGAGCAAGACTGGATTTTAATTTTCCAAGAAAACTAACAGAAAAAGAAATTAAAGATATAGAAGATTTAGTTAACTCACAGATTCAAGGAAGCTGTGAAATAATCAGGCAGGAAATGTCTCCTGCTCAGGCAAAATCAGAAGGAGCTTGTGGAATCTTTGACAAGAAATACGGAGAAAAAGTCTCAGTTTACAGCATTGGGAATTTCTCAAAGGAAATTTGTGCTGGACCGCATGCAAAAAACACCTGCGAACTCGGACACTTCAAAATCCAGAAAGAGGAATCTTCTTCTGCTGGTGTGAGAAGAATCAAGGCTGTGCTTAAATAAATCACAGTAATTCTTATAAAGAAATCTTAAATGAATTTTTTATGGTTGTTTATGATGGAATTGAAGTAAATTATGATGTTGCATTAAGAGTTGCAAAATCAATTATTTCTGCTACGCACCAAAAAATCCCTCCTTTTAATAAGGATTTGGAAATCTTTCCAGATGCAATTATTCCAGAGGGTGTTGAAAAAGGAAGTGAAGAACATGCTCGGTATTTGTTTTATAGCGTGTCTCTTGATTCAATGATGCAAGCAGAAGAAGTATACAGAAAAATGAGAAAGATTTCTTCAAAATCAGAAGCTTTCAAGAATCTGGAAAAATTAGATAGAAATGGTTTAGGAAGACTTTTAACTCCTTATTTGGGAGAATCAATTTTATTTGAAGAATCATGGATGACAAATCCAATAAAAACCCTTTTTGAAAATTCCAGAAGATTAAAAGAAGAATGTCAAGGAAATCCCATTGAACTAAAAAGAAATACAGTAATGGATACTCTTGAAAATATTGCCAGATACAGGCAGTATGGAACAGGAAAAGCTGCTCTTTTATTAAAAAATTTTGTAAAATTTGGGATATGGGACTTTCCTGAAACAGAAGTTCCAATAAAAGTAGATAGGCATGTAATAAGGATTAGTCTAGGATGCGGGATTATAAACCCAGAAAAATACTCTCAGCTAATAAAAGGAAAATTATCAAAAGCATTACAAAGGGCAAAAGAAAAACTAATCAGATTTGGTTATTTCACTGAAGAAGATTTTAAAGAAGAAAGAGTAAGAGTTGTAAGACGAGATAAGTTAGTTACTCCATTAACAAGGGTAAATTTAGATGTGTCAAAAAGTCAAGGAATTTCAGGAATTGAATTAAATGATGGTTACTGGGCAATTGGAGCTTATTCTTGCAGAAAAAATAATGCACAATACTGCAGGGTTTCATGCCCAGTTCAGTGCAATACTCGTATGCCTTCAGACAATAATGCGATATATTTTTTTATAGATGTTGATAAAAGAAAAGGTTTGGAACAAATGACTTTGTTTGGATTTTAAAACAAAACCTCTTCAAGTTCTCTTGATTCTTCTGGTTCTTTATCAGATTTTAAAGAATTATATCCAATATTAAAGAAATCAAAAGCCTTTATGCAAGTCTCATCAGAAAATCTTCTTGCCCATTTTTCTGGATGCCTGTTAACATACCTTGTGATTCTAAAAGGCAGAACCTTATATCGCCCGCAATAAACATTTTCAGGTGCTGTAAATTCCTGTCTTTCTAAATCTCCAGCACATAAATCATCTAAAGAAAACCCTTTTTGACTTGCTTTTTCAAATAATCTATCAACTGCTTCTGGGGATTCATGAATTTGAGTGATTAATCCTCCATGAGGCTCCCAATAAGGCTCTTCATCTCTGCCCTTAGAAGAAGAATGATTGCTCATCTTAAATTCACTACTTAACAAAATTGGAATCAAGACATTCAATGGAACAACCAACAAATTCTTTACTCCTTTTGAAAGTTCTTTGGATAATCCTTGGTGATTGTGCCTGTAAAGTTTTGCATTTTCATGTCCTTTGCCATATCTAAAAATAGCATAATTCATTCCAGCATTATAAAATCCTGACTGAGCTAATTTATACAAAAGCCCGCAGCAACGAGCAAACTGAAAACAAGCCAGCTTAGGACTACCCCTCTTTATTGAAACTCCCTTAACCTCAGTATGCACTTCTTTTAAATCAGAAACATGGCTTACATCAGGTAAAAAACCCTGACTAACATGAAAACAAAAAGGATTTACAATTCCTCCAAAAATACCAGCATAAAGATGAGTAAAAAATTCTCCAATATTTTTAACAGAACGATTTGTCCTTGAATTAACAATCTCTTTGACTGCATATCTAATAAAAGCAGAGTTTTTCTGCTGATACTCTTGATAACTCATTCTACTTCTTTCTGCTCCCTCAGCAATTGCATTTCCAATAGCTTGCTTTAAATCAATTTCAGACTCAAAATCAGGTTTAATCTTCACTCTCTTTTTAATCATAAAAAAACTAATAATAAACTGCTTAAAAGCATTATCCTATTCCAACTCTTATATTCTAGTATTAAGAAAACAAATTCCTAAACAAATCCATCAACCAATCAAACTTCAATCCTTCTCTCACGCTTCCTATAAAACCTCCAGTAATTATGGAAAGATAACTTTCATTTTCCTTTGCTGATTCAACAATAATATCCTCTCCAATAAGAGGTTCATCTTCAATATAAAAACTTGCGTGTCCAGTAACAATTCCTTCACTTGATTGGTTTTCAACTGCTTCATCAACTGGAATTTCAACACTCTCATCTGTTTCCAAAATTTCTTCTGGCTCTGATTTGGAAGAAGAACTTCCTCCGCTCTTTTTGGGATTAATTGCAGGTTCAAGAACTTCACTCTCATTCAAATTCCATCCTCCAATAGACAAATAACAATAAGAATCACTAACCCAAGCCTTGTTTGAATCATTTGCAGGAACAAAACAATTCCCTGAGTTATGTCCCCAATAATTTCCCTGATTATTATAAGATACCTCTCTTGCTGGCCAAGTTCCATCATCTCTGACTTGTACAAGAGAATTATTGTAAATGTTATTGTGATAAACATTTAAATCAT
>JBFYLU010000049.1:0-5551 GCA_041305285.1 Nanobdellota archaeon | reverse complement strand
GATAATTGTTTTAATAACCAGCATTATTGGATTTTATGTAGCGTATAATATTAATAGTAATCTATATGATTCTCCTTACAAACCAGATTTTAAAAGTTTAGAAGAAACAAATATAAGTAATGAAACAAAAGCTATTCTTTTTTTAGAAAATGTTCAAATTTATAAGCAAGAGTTGTTTTTTCAAGGAGAGATAATAATTAATTTAAGTTTATTTTCTGCATTAACCATTCTTTTATCTTTGTTATTTATAACTCAAGGATTAGTTAATATTGGAGAAAGAAATGACAAATAAAACAGCATACAAGTATGAAAGTTTTGTTAATCTGAAATACAAACCATCAGACACTGACTTGATTATGCAATATCATATCAAGCCTGCAAAAGGATTTAATTTTAAAGAAGCAGCTTCAATGGTTGCTGGGGAATCAAGCATTGGAACATGGACAGAAGTAAAGACAATGAAACCAAGAATTGGGAAGATGCTTACTCCAAGTGTGTTTTATCTTGATGCAAAAAACAAAAGAGCAAGAATTGCTTATCCAATAGAATTATTTGAATTAGGCAATTTGCCAGATATTCTTTCAAGCATTGGAGGAAATATTTATGGCATGAAATCTGTGGATGAATTATTCTGGGAAGATGTGGATTTGCCAAGAAAAATGTTAAATAGCTTCAAAGGACCGAGATTTGGAATTCAAGGATTAAGAAACAAGTTCAAAGTGTATAATCGTCCATTTGTTGGAACTATTGTAAAACCAAAAGTAGGTCTTGAACCTGGCGAGCATTCAAGAGTTGCTTATGATGCATGGATTGGAGGGTGTGATATTGTCAAAGATGATGAAAATTTAACATCACAGAAATTTAATCCATTTAGAGAGAGATTCTTAAAAACAATCAAGATGCTGGAAAAAGCAGAAAAAGAAACTGGAGATAAAAAAGCCTATCTTATTAATTGTACGGCTGAGACAAAAGAAATGCTAAAAAGAATTGATTTTGTTGAAAAAAATGGAGGAAATTACATTATGCTGGATATTTTGACTTTGGGATGGAGTGCACTGCAAACAGCAAGAGATTATACTAAACTGCCAATTCATGCACACAGAGCAGGACATGCTATGCTTGACAGAGACAAAAATAGTTTTGGTATGTCAATGGAAGTTATTGCACAATTATCAAGAATGGTGGGAGTGGATACATTGCATATTGGTGCTGCTTATGGAAAAATGTCTGGTGGAAAAGAAGAGGTATTGCATATTGAACAAGATATGGAAAAACAAGCAACAAAAGAGACTAAAGAAAATTTATCACAGGATTGGTATGATGTCAAGCCTGTTTTAGCAGTTGCATCTGGAGGAGTTTATCCTGGAGTTGTAGACAAAATAATAAAACTCATGGGAAAAAATGTTGTGATTCAAGCAGGCGGAGGAATTCACGGGCATCCTCATGGAACAATTGCTGGAGCAAAAGCCATGAGACAGGCAGTAGATGCTTCTTTGATAAACATGTCTCTAAAAGATTATGCAGAAACTCATGAAGAACTTTCTGAAGCACTAAAGAAATGGGGGCAGTGATGAAATATCGTAAAGCTGTTTTTGTTGTTGTTTATTCTAAAACTAAAAAAGAAATTGAGTATTTAATCTTAAAAAGAAAACTGCATTGGAAAGGATGGGAGTTTCCTAAAGGAGGAATAGAAAATAGAGAGAAAATTAAATCTGCAATTATAAGAGAAGTAAAAGAAGAAACAGGATTAACTGCAATAAAAATAAAAAAATTCAATTTTAAGGGCAGATACAAATACAATAAAACCTTAAAAGACAGACCAGGAATTTGCGGGCAGGAATTTTATCTTTATTCTGCTGAAGTTAAAAAAAACAAGGCAAAATTAAACAAAAATAAAGATGCTGAACACTCTGCTTACAAATGGGCATCATTTAAAGAAGCAATGAACAAACTTACTTGGCAAAATCAAAGAAAGTGCCTTAAAATTGTTAACACTTTCTTAAAAAAGTCTTTTTTAAAAAAAGCCTAATCAAAAGAAATGTTTAAAGATGGTTGATTCTTATTTAAGACATGAAATTTAGAGAGTTTAGTTTAAAGTCTGGAGTAAAGATTATTCTTGGAAAAAATGAAGAGAATAACGATGAGTTAATGAATCTGTACAAAGGCAAGAAAAATATTATTCTGCATACTGCTGCTCCTGGAAGTCCTTTTTGCGTTATTGAATCTGAAAAACCAACAGCAAAAGAGATATATGAATCTGCTGTTGCTTGTGCTTCAAAAAGCCAGGACTGGAGAGATAATAAGACAAATATTTTAGTGCATCAATTCACAGGAAAAGAAGCAAGCAAAAGCAAGGATATGAAAAAAGGAACCTGGAATGTTAAAAAGCATAAAACCATAAAGGTTAAAAAAGAAGATATAGAAGGATTAAAATGGCAATAGGAACTTTTCAAATAGGCAAGAATGGAATTACATATAATTTTTATAATTCATTAAAAAATATGTTCAAAAATCATACTCTTGTGAAGATTTCAGTTTTAAAAAATGCAAGAGGAGAAGGAAAAGAAGCAAAGGAAAAAGTAAAAGAATATTCTGAAGCAATAATAAAAGAGCTTGGAGACAAATATACTGCCAAATTAATTGGGTTCACAATAATTCTAAGAAAATGGCGAAAATCCCAGGTTTCCTTGTAAAAACCTCTAAGATAAGATTTATATAGTCAAATACTGATTTATTTTTAGGTTAAATCACTAAGGTGATTCTATTGCTGAAAAGCAAGCCAGAAAACAAGATGTCAAGCGTATTTGAATTAAATGCTCAAGAATATAACTTAAAACTAGCTGAAGCTCTTAAGGAATTCCCAGAGATTAAAGAGCCAGAATGGGCAAAGTTTGTTAAATCCGGGCCTAGCAAAGAAAGGCCAATAGAAGACCCAAATTTTTGGCATAAAAGAACTGCAAGCATTCTAAGGCAAATTTACAAGAGAAAAATTATTGGAGTGAACAAGCTTAGAACAAAATATGGAAGCAAGAAAAACAGAGGATTCAAGCCTGAAAGATTCAGAAAATCTTCTGGAAAGATTATAAGAACAATATTGCAGCAAACTGACAAGGCAGGATTAACTGAAATTGCAAAAGAAATCAAGAATGTAAGAGGGAAAAAACCTGGAAGACAGATTACTGCAAAAGGAAAAGAATTTTTGGAGGCTATTAAATAATAGAACAGATTATCATGGGAATTAAAAATGCTCAAAAAAAAGCAACACTTGCAAAAAAAGGAAGACAGACTAAGTGGGCTCCTGTCTGGGCTGTTCTTAAAAAATTTGGAACTGGAAAAAGAGTTCATCCATCTGCTATAACAAAGCATAGAAGAAGCTGGAAAAGAACAAAATTGCATATTAAACCAAGAAAAATAAGAAAATCGTATATGGGATAAAATGGCAGAAAATAAAAAAACAGATAACAAACCTATTGAAGCACCAAGAGAGTATATTATTCCACTTAGGGAAAGATGCAGGACTGTTCCTAGATACAAGAAAACAAACAAGGCAGTAAGAACAGTAAAGGAATTCTTAGTCCAGCATATGAAAATAAGAGACAGAGACTTGAATAAAGTTAAGATAGACACATACTTGAATGAATTTTTATGGAACAGAGGAATAAAACATCCTCCTCATAAGGTTAAAGTTAGAGCCACAAAAGAAGGAGATATTGTAAGAGCAGAACTTGCAGAAATGCCTAAGAAATTAGAACAAAAGAAAGCAAGGGAAACAAAAAGAGAAGAGGCTGGAAAAAAAGTCGCTGAAAAGAAAAAGGCTGAAGCTAAAAAACCAGAGGAAAAACCAACAGAAGAAAAGCCAGCAGAGGAAAAAGAAAAGATGGCTGCAACAGTTGAAGCTGGAAAAGAAATGGAAAAAGCTGCTGCAAAACAAATGAAGCATACTGCAAAAAAACAAGAAAGAGTCCCAACATCACAGAGAAGATCATTGCAGAGATAATTTTTAAATTAATTCTTTCTAGTATAATTATGTTAAAACAATTAATCGAGGAACTTAATAAAAGTTCAGACAAGCAACAAGCAGAGAATCTCCAAAGATTCTTCAAGACAGGAAAGGGAGAATATGCAGAAGGAGATGTGTTTCTTGGAATAAAAGTTCCTGTTCAGAGACAGATATGCAAAAAATATTATGGTTTATCCTTAGAGAATATTCAAGAATTGCTTGATTCTAAAATTCATGAGCATAGGCTTTGTGGATTGGTTATACTCATAAACAAATACAAGAAATCAAAGAAAAATCCAGTGGAGAAAATAAGAATCTTTGAATTTTATTTGAAAAACGCTTCTGAAAACAAAATAAATAACTGGGACTTGGTTGATTTAAGCGCTCCCAAACTTGTAGGGGAGTTTTTGCTCAAAGAAGACAGAAGCATTCTAAGAACACTGGCAAAATCAAATAATCTCTGGGAAAGAAGAATTGCTATTGTGTCAACAATGCCATTTATCAAAAATAGAGCTTTTGGAGAATCCTTAGTTATTTCAGATATCTTGATTAATGATGAGCATGATTTAATCCACAAGGCAGTTGGATGGATGCTGAGGGAGATAGGGAAGAAAAATGCAGATGTTTTGGAGATATTTCTCAGCACAAGATACAAGCAAATGCCAAGGACTATGCTTAGATATGCAATTGAAAAATTTCCAGAGGAAAAAAGAAAAAAATATTTGAGAGGAGAGGTATGAAGAAAACAAGATTTGGCTCTTATTGTCTTAATGGGATTGCAAAAGGATGCAGGCACTGTGTCAAGGGAAAAAAATTAGTTCTTTTTATAACTGGAATATGCCCGAGAAATTGCGAGTATTGCTCTTTAAGCAACCTGAGGAAGAACAAGGATGACATCTGGGCAAATGAAAGAAAAAGCAGAAAAATAAAAGAAATTATTCAAGAAGCAATAGAAAGCAAAGCAGACAGCGCAGGAATAACTGGAGGAGACCCATTAGTCAAATTAAAAAGAACAATAAAATATGCAAGAGAGTTAAAAAAAATATTTGGAAAAAAGTTTCATATTCATATTTATCTTCCTACAAACTTGACAAGCAAGGAGAAGCTAAAGGGATTGTCAAGAGCAGTAGATGAAGTAAGATTTCATCCTGCATTTTTATGCAAAAAAGAAAAAAAAAGCGAAGATATTGAGAAAATAAAACTTGCAAAAGAATTTTTTAATAAAAGCAGTATTGGCGTTGAGATGCCAATGATTCCTGACAAAAAACAAGAAATCTTGGATTTTATTCTCGATGTTGAAAAAGAAATTGGTTTTGTTAATTTAAATGAATTTGAAATCGGAGAAAGCAATTTTAATTTTATTACAAAAAAATACAAGCTAAAAGAAAATGGTTATGTAATCAGCAAGTCAAAAGAAGCTGGAATCTGGGTTTTAAAACAACTTGAAAAAAGAAAAACCAAATTAAAAGTTCATTTGTGCATGGCAGATACTAAAAATAATTTTCAGTATAAAAATAGATTAAAACAGCACAAGATACTTCCATTTGGAAA
>JBFYLU010000048.1:0-4105 GCA_041305285.1 Nanobdellota archaeon | reverse complement strand
TTACTAAAAGCATGGCATTTCTTTCTTCAAGCTCTACTGCACTGCCTTTTAATCCTGAAAACCTCCAAACCAATGCAAACATGCCTACAAGTATAAAAAACAAGGTAATTGCCATTAGCATAAATGCCATTTGCTGGATTTTCATTTGTGCTCGTTTAGAGCATAAGCTAAAAGCTTGCTTTTTGTCCTGAGCTTTAGTCCTTATTCTTCTCACCATAGTTTGCACCTGCTATTATCATTATTTTTTCTTTCTATTTCTTCAACTGTGCTAGCCATTTTAAACAAATCAACTGAACTTTGGAAACTGTCTGCAAGATTGCTTAATTGAAGCAAGTCTCCTTCAAGATTAGTATTGCAGTTTGATGCAGAAATCAGGGTTGCCTTGTTAGTATATAGCTCAGAAAGCATTTTTAGTCTTTTCATGATTCTTTGCACTTGGCATTCATAAATGCTTGTTTCTGAAAAAATACCTGCATACATCAAGGCATTGCTTTCATAGTAAACCTTTCCATCTCTTTTTTCAATGCTTTGTGAAACTGTATTAACATTTATATCGCAATTAACTCCACTGCTAAAGCATACTTTTATTGTGTTTTGCATGTTTGAGCAATTTTCAGCAAGAAGATTCTCACTTCCAATATTCTTTATCTCTTCTTCAATCTCCTTAGGAGCATTCATAAAACAATAGGTTTCATTTGAAGAAATCAAGTACATTACATCACTTACTTTAAAAGGAAAATTAAATGGCTTTGAAAACACAAACACTCCTTTTCCTTCAACAATCTTCTTGGAGAAAAAATACTTGTTTGAAAACCCAATGTCAATGTCAGTATCAGTCCATTTGTTCAGACTTTTTTGTGAAATCCTTATTATCTGCCTTCCAAAATTTCCATCCAAACTGCAGTCATTATACATTCTTGTGTCAACAGGAAATCTAAGAGAAGTTGTTTTTGCTTCCTCAAAACTGGTTTCTAGTGGATTTAAAAGTATTCCAATCTCTGTGCTTGTCTTTACATCCTGCACTGTCTGCTCTGTCTTTATTAGCTTAGTAACTCCATAAATTGCAAGAAAAATAATCAATATTCCGACAATAATTGCAAACAGCCATGGAAATGATATTTGTATAAACCCTTTTTTTGAAATCATCTTGTTATTGTAACTAAGGAATTGCCTGGATTCATTCCAATAGTTAGCTTTACCTTTCCTTTAACATTTGGAATGCACAATGGATTCTCAGTTACAGTTATTCCACTGAGATTAATGTGCCTTAAATTATAAGAGTCAACTCCAGCACTTCCTACTGGATAAAAAATCAAATTCTCAAACTCATAAAAAGCCATTTTTAATTTGTCATACTTGTCATGATTATCTCCTCTTTTAGGAGAATTAAAATCAACTAAGCATACATAATCTATTCCAGAAGGAATTCTATATTCTTGTTCAACACTCCCTTGAGAACTTTTCCACATCTTGTCAACATCATTTTGCAAATCATTAAGAAATTGCCCAACCTGAACTCCTTCCTGCAATCCCAAGAACTTCATTATAGCATAAACAGCAAAAGCAATAAACACAATTATTAGAATAATAGAAAAAATCATCCCAAAAGATAACTGCATTTGTGCACGTTTCGTGCATAAGCTAAAAACTTGTTTTTTGTCTTGTGCACGTCTTTTCATAAATAGAATACATTTTCTTAACTTATAAAATTAGCGATTAATAATTATCCCCTGTTTTTGAGATAATGATATCAGAAGGAGGCAATTAAAAGATATCATGCTTCAGTGCTAAGGGAAAGCGAAGTTATTGGAAAGCGACAAGAAGTATCTGTTTAATAACGACTTTTCAATGGCTGAGGAATGGACTGTTTCAAGAAAACGCTGTTTTCTTACCAAGTTAAATCGGCCTTGCAATAATTGAGCACTGGTCTGTTGGAGGCTGGTTTCCAAAATCATCCTTGCATTTAATGTAGAATTGATTCTTTGTGCTCCAGGTTACAAAATGATTTACTCTTTCTGTTCCAGCAGTCATAGGCAATCCATCTTCAAACAAATAACTGCAAGCTGAAGTGTGATAAACACATGTTGCATTTTCATCTGTTGTAATCTTTAGGTAATTTTCTTCCTTGTATGCTCTTGTAACAATTGGAGAAGCTGAATCACTCTCTACTGAAAAATTAACCTGCCAGTTGTCTGAGTTTCCTCCCAAGTCAACGCATCTTATAACATATTCATAATCATCTTCTGGCAAGTACAAGTCAGTTGAATGAGTATAAGAATTTGTCTTGAAAAACTGGACAAATGCCTGTTCATTGCTTTCCTTGTCTCTGAAATAACAGATTGATTCTCCTTCTTTAAATCCTCCAGAAGTTTCTGCTGTTAATGTTACCTTTACCGCTTCAGTAGAGTCTCTTACTGTTGCATTAGGCCCGGCTTTGTCAATTACTAGTGTTTCTGTTCCAAAAATTTTGAATTCAAATGATTGCGAGTTGATATTCCTGTCTCCAGCTCTATCTCCTGTTAGTTTTGGCTGGTCTTTGCATCTGAAGTAAAATTTATTTTCAGATTTGTCTTTTATTCCAGTTAAAGTTGTTGTGCAAGTGTAAACAAGCCTTGAATTAATTTCAATGGCATCTGAAATGCTGTCTGCTTTTGAACAGTCCATTGTATTTTCCATTTGTTCATAATCTCTGTCCATTGTGCTCCACTTGCATTCAGCTGGTTCATTAACATATATGCTTAAAGGAACCTGGTCTTGTCCAACTGCAACTGGCATGTTATTTAATACATTTGTATCTACAATTAATGGAGCTGTTGTGTCTGGTCCTTTTGCAACACAAAACTTGAAAACAAAATCAGCAGAATTTGAATTTCCATTTGCATCTATGCACTTTACATAAAGACTTACCTCTCCATCATTTACAAGAGTAATGTTTGCACCTTCTTGTTCCATGTTGCTAACTCCTGGCATTGCCATTGTTTGAGTATGATTGTATAAAAACAAACTGCTTCCTCCAAAGAAATATTCAAAGTCAGTGAAATTTGCTTTTCTTAGTGAATCAACCTTGCATCTAGCTGGCTCGTCTGTTTGTATTCCAAATACTAAAGGCGTGAATGCAGGAACACACTCATCACTTGTATTTGCAATAATCTTGATTCCTCTGTCAGGAGGATTGGTTGCATTGTCTGGAGTATATCTATATCCTTGACTTAATGGGAATAGCCATGAATTAATCACAGGAGGAGTCACATCTCTAGTGTTGTTCCATATGCATCTTTCTTGTTTTGTTCCTTGATTAACCAAAGCACATGCCTGTCCCAAGCTTTTGCACTGATACTCACTGCACGGGAAATCTTTAATGTCATTGCATTCCTCGCAATGCTGTCCTCCAATAGGTGCATCCCACATCTCACAATTATACTTAACCTTTCTTATTCCTTCCTCTCTATATAATACTAAAAATACTATTACTGCAACAGCTGCTCCAATTCCAACTGCAACTCCTGGAGTTTTAAACCAAGAAGGGCCTATTCCTTTTGCTCCAAGATTAAAAATTGATTTTCCTACAGCAGTTCCAAGACCAAGAGATATTGCAATTGCTTGTGCTTGCTTTTCACTTGCACCAAACATAGGAGCTAAATAATATGCTACTAATCCTACTCCAATTCCCCATACAACACCTTTTCCAACAGCAGCCCAGCCTCCCTGAGAGGTGAATGTTGCAGGACTTCCCTTTCCTTGTTCATCCAGCCACTTCTGCACTTCTGCCCATTCTTTAGGATCTGTTCCTTCTGGCACTAAAAAACTTTTTGTAGCAGACCCTTTATATGGTTGGAATTTATCTGCCATTTGGCTATCGCTTATCTTTTCACCAGCAGATTGCCATAGTGAATCCCCTTTTTTTGTCCATTCTTTCCCGTCTTTAAGGAGGATTTGGCCTATTGGGGCCAGGGCCATAAGGGCAGTTATTTTTTCTTTACTTTCCCCTCCTTCTACTTGTTTAGTAGGTTGAGGAGTGGTTCCTCCGGCACTAACCAACGGCAAACTTCCAATCCCTGCGAAATACGCAAATGCTATTGTTCCAATTATCAAAATTAATATTTCA
>JBFYLU010000047.1:0-2661 GCA_041305285.1 Nanobdellota archaeon | reverse complement strand
AATAGAGCGTAATGCTAAGATTGCTAGTGATACAACTGCTCCTCAGGCAATGAGAGACGTTGCTAAGACAAGATTAAATAATATTTATGCAGGAATTTATAATGCTCATAGTACTTATATTTCACAACAAGCAGCAGAATCAACTTATGGAACAGAGGTTAATGTATTCGCAAGCGAAAAACTAACCCCAATAAAATATAGTGATGATATAACTTATAGTAGCTTGAAGGCAAAAGGATTTTCTGGAACTGGTATTCAAGATACTGATAAAGTGCAGATTGTTCAAGATAAAAAGGATGGGAAAAATTATTTGGTTGTTATTAATAATGAGGGGGTTGTGCAAAAAACTTATTCCATTACTCAGAGTGGGGGATCTAAAACATTAAGTGTATATGATCCTCGAGATAAAAAAGAAGGAGAAGTTCCTCCTAATCCATTAAAATTAGAATTCAAAAAATACGATTCTACAACATATAATAATCCGTACAAAGAAACTCCTAAAGTTAGATATTTTGAGACTGAACCATACAAGGGATTGCCTGCAATTGTTCCTGTTGATGTTAAAAGAGGATGGTATGCTTCACTTAAACAAACTCTTCCTGTGTTTGGTGGAATAAGTGCGTATGATGCAAGTGGAAGAGTTACAAGCTTTTACTTATGCAATGTAGGAAAGAATGGATTAGAAGAAGAAAGAAGCGGAGATGATGAGTGTGCTCAGATAAATACAGGAACTGGAATGCCTTATAACAAGATTGGAGGATTATCTGATGCTGAGTCAAAGAGACTTGTGGATAATGCTGTCAAGGCAATTGAAGAAGCTTCAAAAAAATACAAATCAGGAATTTCAGGACAAATAAGCATTCTTGGACAGCTTGCTCAGGTTGGAAGTCCTGCTGCTGATATTCCAGACATGCAATGTGAAGATATGATGTCTCCAAAAGACTGCAAATTATTATTTAATGTTTGTGACCCTGTTATCTGCCCTTCAAGCAGATGTAATCTTGGAGGAGCTTATCCAGTCAAGGATGTTGTTCAGTCAGGAATTATTGGAAGCTTGGTATTATGCCTTCCTAACTTTCCGCAAGTTTATATTCCAATTTGCTTGACAGGAGTAAAGGCAGGAATGGATGGATGGATTTCAATTCAAACTGCTTATAGAGATTGCATGCAAGAGAGTTTAGATACTGGAAAAATGACTGGAATATGTGATGAGATTTATAGTGTTCATGCATGTGAGTTTTTCTGGAGAAGTGGATTGCCAATTGCAAAACTTGCTATACCTAAATTAATTGAAATGTTTTCAGGACAAAATGCAGCTCGTGGAGGAGGAGAGTATCTTGGTGTGCAGAATGCATGGAGCAATGCAGAGAGTTCATTGAATTACTTTACTCAGTATTATGCTGCAAATGCATTCACAGCATTCAGAGCTAGAAGTGCAGAGGAAGTTGGAAGCGAGGTTTGCAATACCTTTGTTTCAGGAGTTTATCCTTCAGGAGATTTCCTAGATACTTTGACTGATCCTGATTCACCTAGTCAATTCCATGGAAGATTTGATGAGATTCCATTTACAACAGCTACAAATCCTCCTACATCACAATACAAGGTATTTTATCATATATTTGCAGGAACAGATGCTGGAGGCTATTACAAGGTTTATTTGAAAGGAAGTGCTGGAAGCTCTTATTATCAGGATACTTCAAGTTCAAGATTAGTTGCATCTGGTTTTGTGAAAAAAGGAGAGTATGCTTCTGAAACAAAGGATTTCACTGCTCCAAGCGGATACAAGGAAATGTGCATTAATGTTAATGGACAAGAAGAGTGTGGATTCAAGGAAGTTTCAACTTCTTTTGCTTTGGATTATGTGAAGGACAAGTATGTTCAGGAACAGGCAACTGAACAAGCTAAAACAGAAGTTGAGTGTGTTTCTGGAAGTCCGAGTGTTTATAGTTTAGCTTCTCCAAGTCTTGAAGGTGCTGCTCAGGAATTAACTAATCCTGCAATTTACAACAGAGGAATAATAAGAACCTGTGCTACTCAGAATCCAGGAAAAACAACTGATGCAAAAGCAGGAACAGATGAAGCAAGATGGAGAGATGTTGGATATTGCGGAGACCAAAAAATGAGGTGCTGGCTTGACACTCAAAGTGTAAAGAATGTTATTCAAAACACTAATATTGAAAACCAGACAATAAAAGATTTGAATGATTATGCTGCTGCGAATATGAAAGTGCTTGCAAGCGAGGGACAATATATTGAGAACTTTGGTGTTGAATTTGAAAAGATAAATGCTATAACCGATAATCTCAAGAAAGCAGAAGCAGTGAATGCAATTTATAATAGAGTGTTTTATAGTCATCAAAAAGCTCAGTTGTTGTACATAAGGGGCGAGGCTTATGATGAGTTGGCTGTCTGGACATTTAAAGATAAAGTTGGATTTACTGCATTTAATCAAATTGCTGATTTCTTAATGACAATTTCGTCACAAAATCCTTTGAGAGAGTATGCTGGAGCAATTAATTTGATTGTAGCAGAGAGAGATTTATCTATTTCAGAGATGTTTGATTCAAAAAATAGTGGAATTTTAAAAGAATTTGTTTTGGCTCCTAGTGATACTTCTAACAAAAATTATATCGAAGTTCAGGCAAAGGCAAAAGTTAGTAT
>JBFYLU010000046.1:0-4869 GCA_041305285.1 Nanobdellota archaeon | reverse complement strand
TGCCAATTGAACAGGCTTTTGCTGTTGCTAATGAACTAATCAGCACCATGTGTAAAGGTATTGTAGAGACAATTACTCTTCCAAGTTTAATTAACCTGGATTATGCAGATGTTTCAGCAATTATGAAAGATGGTGGTGTTGCAGTTATAGGCATTGGTGAAAGTGATGCTACAGACCGTGTAACAGAAGCAGTTAAGCAAGCCCTTACACATCCTCTACTTGACGTGGATTATAAAGGAGCTACTGGTGCTTTAATACATGTGACTTGCGGCCCTGATTTGAAGTTAGAAGAGTTTGATATAATTGGTAGATTGGTTTCTGAAAATCTTAGCCCAGATGCACAAGTTATAATTGGTGCGAGAATCAGCAAGGATTTTGCTGGAAAAGTTCGAGTAATTACAATTATGACAGGAGTTAAATCTCCATATGTGTTAGGAAGAGATGCAGAAACATCAGCAATACCTCAGTCACGAGAAATTTCTGATTTAGGCATAGAAATTCTTTAAGTTATATTTTTAAATTTCACCGGGATTTTCCCGGTTTTCTTTCTTTTTCTTTTTTATCCTAAGATAAATGGTATAGAAAGTGCTTGATAAGATAGATACAAATAAATTCCTGATGCAATAAGAGCTATTAAAACAAGTATAAACATTATCCATGGAGCAATTCTTTTGCTTTCTTCTTTATCAGTCATTATTCTATTGACTTCATATTGAAGATAAAACAAGTTAAAGACTAGTGTGAAAAATCCAGAGATTTTTCTTTGAATGCCTTTTCTTGCAAGAGCCTCATTAATTATTGTTCTTGCCCTGAATGCAAGACTTAGATATAATAAAATTAAAATCAAGTAAACAACTGCTTGAATTATTAGTGTGAATTCTTGGGGGAGAATACTAAAGAAGTTAAGAACTGGATTTTCAAGATATACTCCAAAAGGAAGTAAGATACTGGATAATGGAAGAACAATCAAACCAGAGATTATTATAAACAAAAAAATTACTGAAAGACCTAGATTAAGTTTTTTTTCAGTGTGCAAGCCATTGAATTCAGAGACTCTTCTTATGTACCACATTGAAGGATAAATGCCGAGAGTAATTATGCTTAAAAACAGCATTAAGACAACACTTCTTTTTTCAGGAACTCTTTCTTCTTCATTCATTTTAAGCATCAATTGAATCTTTTTTCTTCATCTTTTTGTTTTTCCATTCATTAAAGTAAAGAATTGTATCAAGTTCTATTTTTTGTTTTTTTCTTGGAGATTTTCCTTTTTCTATTGATTCATAAGCAATTGGGAAAACTGCTTCAACATCGACTCCCTCTGGAATTTTAAGAGCTTCTCTTACAAGATAGTCTACAAAATGTCCAACCCAGCAAGTTGAAAGCCCGCTTTCCTGGATTTTAAGCAAGAAGTTTTGAATTGCTGCTCCTGCTTGCTGCCTTAGGTATCTGGTTCCTCTTTCTTCATATGCGTTTTGAGTAAGAATTGGGTCAGTGCAGACAGCTACTAGGTATTGGGCTTTTGAAATAAAATCCTGCTGGGCTGCTTCTGCAATCTTTTTTATTATCTCCCTGTCATCAACTAATATAAATCTCAGTGAAAAAGTGTTCCCTGCCATTGGAGAGTATCTTGCTGAGTCAATGCATTCTAAAATTGTTTTCCAGGTTGGTTTTTTATCTGAGAAACTTCTAATGCTTTTTCTTTCTTTTATTGCCTTGTCAAGTTCCATAATTTGATTAGGAATCGGTTCTTTAAAAAACTAATGATAAAAAGAACGTCCCGCGTAGGACTCGAAACGAGAACACGAAGTTTTCTCGTGCACTTTCCGATTTGAATAAGTTTAAACTGATTAATCGAGTCCAGGATTAAGAAAAGAACGTCCCGCGTAGGACTCGAACCTACGACATCATGGTTACAACCTTTTCCAATTTCTTGGAGGGTAGGACTATACCTTCACCATAGCTTGTTGCTTTAGGTGGCAAGTGTCTAGTCTCTGCACCTTCCCTTTTTACAGGGCTTGGCTCAGGATTGCCCTTAACTTAATAAGAGGGGTTCCCTGAATTTACTCGCTGTTCATTCCGAGGTTTCCCTTGGAAGCTGCTAACTTATTTTTCTCCACATGAACTTCTCTGTGACAATTTGCACAAAGCAAATCGCACTTCTCTATTTCCTTACATACTCTCTCCCAACTTCTGCAGTGTCCATATCTTGACACTCCAAATTCCTTTTTTGAAGGATCTTTGTGGTGAAATTCAAGCACTTCAGGATATTTGTTATATCCGCATCGAATGCATTTTCCACCCAAATGTTGGATAGCTTCAAGACGAATTTTTTTTCTTCGTCTTGCAACCGCTTGTATCAGGTATTTTTTTCTGTCTTTGTATTTTCTTTTGTCCTTATTCATGTGTAAATGTCTTACAGCCATGCGCTCTACCAACTGAGCTAGCGGGACTTAAAAAAATGAAGCAAAAATCTATATTTAAAGTTATTGTTAGGTTTAATAGGGCAATCTTTTTAAATCATAAAAAAATAGCTTGGTAATGAGAAACAATCAGCTTGAGATTAAGGTCAAGAGAATGGAAGAGAAATTCCTCAGGGATTTAATTGAGTATGAATGCCCTGCTAGGGGAGGGTGTGCTGCAGAAAAAAAAGGGTTATGCCAGCCAAGAGCTAGTGAGAATTTTAGATATTGCAAGGAAATTAAAAGACAGGTAACTTTGATTCATGCCAGAGGAAAACTGGTTTTGGATGAACTTGAAAGGGATATTCTTTTGAGTTTAATCAGGGCTTATGTTGATTCAGAGGGAGAGCATGATTATATTGCTGGTGATTTTTCTGAGAAACTAGCAAAATTAAGCTACTCAAAATAATTACCCCTTTTCCTTAATTTTTAAGCCCAAGTCAATTACAGGCATTACTTGGTGCTTTTCAAGATAAGCATAAACATTGGCTTGTTTTGCGCCTCTGATTAAAGATATGATTGCTTCTTGTGCATTTGGAATGTATTCTGCGTCTCCTATTATCGCGACTTCATTTCCTTTTACCTGGAAAAAGCATTTTGTAAGCTGTTCTATTGCATTAAGTGTTTTTCTTTTAGTTCCTATTATTCTTGCCCTGATTCTTTCCAAGTCTGTTCTTTTTGTGTGGCTTTTAATGTTAATTACCTCAAAAAGAAAGTCTTCGTCCTTGATTAACAGAGCAATTTCAAGGGAAAAACCAAAATCCACTGCGTCAATTACTTTTTCTGCAATATACTCTTCTTCGGGATTTCCTTCAATTGTTACTTCCTTTGCACTATTAGATATTTTAACATCTAGTTCTTTTTCAAGTTGTTTTCTTGCTTTTATCATCCTTCCAAGCTTTTCAATGAAGAATTTTTTCATTTTAGAATTCAGTTACTTCTGTTTTTAAATAACCTTTATTTTTCAGCCACTCAACTTGATTTGGACGATACTTGAAAATTACATCTCCTTTGTCCTTGTCAAATTCCCATGTTTCAACAATCACAACATCTCCTGGCCTGAGCCACAATTCCCTTTTTAGTCTGCCTGGAACCCTGCAATTCCTGCTTTTCCCATCAAGGCAGTTAACCATCATCTTGTTTCCGCCAAGTCTTTGGTCTATAATTCCAAGTATTTCTTTTCCTCTTGGAAGCCTGACTCGTATTTTAAATTCTGGATTATTATTTTCTTGGGCTGTTCTTTCTTCTTCTTGTTTCTTAAAGCTTTTCATAAAATATAAAGAAAAGTGTGTTTTATAAAGTTATATTATAATAAAACAAGTGCAAAAGGCACACCTTGGATTTCTTTTATGCCTTCTTGGGTGATTATTCCTGCTTCAATAGCTAGTTCAGTTGCCTCTCTGCCAACAATATTGAATGTTGCGTCTTCTTTTGCCATGTCCTGCATTATATCAAAGACTTCCTGCTTTGTTTTTTCCTCTCCTTTAAAGAAAGACTCTTTTACATCCAGCTGGAATTTATCTTCTTCAAATAATTTTCCAAGAAGTTCAGAATCGCAGACTGCAACTATGTCTCTGTAGGTATTGTGTATTTTCACTAACATTTTAAAAAATAAATATGGAGAACAAAGTTCTCCTTTGTTTTAAATAAAAATAAGATTAAAAGTCTTTTTTTGCGCCTTCTTTAATTGCCTTTTCTGCGTTTTCTTTAGACATCATAGCACAAACTGTAACACCAGTTTCAGGGCATTTTCCCTTTGCCATGTATCCGCCTCTAGCAGTTTGGACAATTACAGGATCTTTCATTTCAACTTTTTTCTTTGCTTTAACACTGTAAGCCATTATAGCCATTTTATTTTAACCTCCTTATTGGTTTAAATATCTAAAATCCATAAGATAATTTGTTTTTTAAAGGTATTGGTAATAAAAAAGAGTTTTATTTGGATTTGTTAATGATAAGCAATCTTATAGCATTGAGAGTCTATTGCAAGTAGATATAATTTTTATCCAAAAAAAGAGGTGATAACTATCAAACTGAAATATCAAAGCTTGCTATGAACTGGATGCTTTGCCCCGCAAGCTAATCGTAAATATTCTTTTACTCAAAGCTTGCTATGAACTGGATGCTTTGCCCCGCAAGCTAAGCAGTGAATAAAGGTTAATCTGCCTTGCTTTACTAATTCTGTGTCTGGTTTCTTGCATTCCTTGCACAAAACAAATTCATTTACATATTCCTCTATTTTTTGATTAATCTTTGCGCTTGGAACCTTGATATTAAGAATTAACCTGTCTCCATCTCTTGTCCCAGCTGCTGCAAGTTCTTTTAGCATGAATTTAAGGAAGTGTTCAGGCTCTCTTCTTATATGTGATGCAATCTGAAAGAAATTGCTGAGAATTGTTCTTTTTCCTTC
>JBFYLU010000045.1:0-2568 GCA_041305285.1 Nanobdellota archaeon | reverse complement strand
ATGGTGCTCCTCCTCATGCTGGCTGGAGCATTGGATTAGAAAGACTTACTCAGATTTTGTGCGGATTGGATAATATCAAGGAAGCAACAATGTTTCCTCGAGACAGAGATAGACTTACTCCGTAAAATGAGAAATACTGATTTACATAATCATAGCTATTATTCTGATGGGCAAATTTCTCCCAAGCAATTAATTCGGTTGGCTAAAAAAAGAGGCATAAAGAATATCTCTCTAACAGATCATGATTCTATTGGAGGGGTTGAAGAAGCAATTAAAGAGGGAAAAAGAATAGGAGTTAATGTTATTCCGGGAATTGAAATAAGAGCAGATAAGGGGGAGGTTTTGGGATATTTCATAGATATTAAAAATAAAAAACTACTCCGTAAAATTAAATTATCTAATCAAAGAGTAGAAGAAAGAGTTAAAGATTGGTGTAAGAAAATAAATAATTTTGGGTATAAAATAAGTTTTCAAGAAATTTTAAAAAGGTTTCCAAAAGCAAGAGGGCATGTTAATGAATTTTATCCATTATATCTACTTTATCTTAAAAAGTATGGAAAACCTTTAGAAATTTCTAAAACTCTAAGGGAGAATAATGTCCAGGGAAAAAAAACAAAGCAAATTCCAATTCTTACTGCGATTAAATTAATCAAAGAATCTGGAGGAGTCCCTGTTTTGGCTCATCCTTGGTTAGGTGATGATTTGTTAAAATTAAAGAATATCAAGAAATACGTCCAGGCAGGATTAAAAGGAATTGAGATTAATAATGGAGATGATTTTAAATTTATGAGGGAGATATCCAAAAATAAAAACATTCTTAGTTGTATAAAAAGAATAGCCCATAAATATGATTTGATTATAACTTCTGGGAGTGATTTTCATGGGCAGAAATTAGCCAAATTAATGCCTGGGAACCATAATCTTGGAAAGAATAGCTGTGATGAAGTAGTTGTCAAGCAATTAAGAAAATTTTCAAAAAACTTCTAAAAAAATCCTTTAAAAATCTTACTTCTCAAAAGTTTTCATCTAAAAGGGTATAGAAATGTTTAAAAATAAACCAACTTCTTATCGATATTTAAATTTTGGAGGTAAAATGGCATACGACGAATTAGATGATGAAGACGAGATTGAAGAAAAGGACGACGAAGATGTATTGGATGAAGACGACGAGTAAACAGTGTTTAGACAGCACTTTCTGTCTTTTTATTTCTTTTTATTGATATTTAAAAGAGCATAATTGGATATTAATAACTCATAATTCGACTTTGTCAGAATTATTCGCTTTATAATCTATTAAAATGATACTTTGGAGGAGGAAGTCCGTGATTATCTTGTTGAGCAACTAAATTATATAATAACTATCTTAAAAAGAGGTGATATTCTTTCACAAAGGTTAAAAACATAAATTTCTCTATATAGCTATGACTAATGACTTTTTATGGCACAAGGTATCTGAACAAGAAAAAGAAGATATTAAAAAGCAGGCTAAGGGAATTATGGATTCTTTTTCCAGGAAGCTTTCCAAGATTAAGGATATCCCTGAATTGGTAATTGAAAGAGCTGAATGTGAAAGAGATGAGGGGAATGGAAAATGCCAGGAAATAGACAGAGAGGTTATGTTTGCAAATGCTCCTAATAAAAACAAAGATTTTATTCTTGCTGAAAAGAAAAAATGGTGAAAAAATTCTTAGACAATATAAGAAAAAAGAACAAAGAGATAAATGCAATTCTGGAAGTGAATATTGATTTAAAAAATAACAAGAAGGGAAAACTTTCTGGAAAAGTTATTGCAGTCAAGGCAAATATTAATGTCAAGGGATTGCATGCTTCATGCGCATCCAAGGTTTTGGAAGATTATACTGCTCCTTATGATGCTGAAGTGATTAAGAGGATTAAAGATGAAGGAGGAGTAATTATTGGAATAACTAATTGCGATGAATTTGCATGCGGAAGTTCAGGAGAAACATCTGCATTTGGAGTTTGTGAAAATCCTGCTGCAAAAGGATTAGTTCCTGGAGGAAGTTCATCAGGAAGTGCTGCTGCTGTTGCTGCTGATTTTTGTGATATGTCTTTAGGAAGCGATACAGGAGGAAGCATTAGAAATCCTGCTTCACATTGCGGAGTTGTTGGAGTAAAGCCAAGTTATTCCAGTGTTTCTAGGTATGGATTGATTGACCTTTCTATGAGTTTGGATCAAATAGGGCCATTTGCAAAAAATGTTTCTGATGCTGCTTTATTATTAAGTGTTATACAAGGCAAAGATGAAAAAGATTCAATAAGCCAGGAAACAAAAAAAATCGACTTAAAAAAAATACAAGAGGTTCCTAAAAATATTACTCTTGGAATTTTAGATGTTGAGATTCCTGACAAAAGAATATGGAATTTAGTTAATGAAAATGTTGAAAAAGCTGTTAAAAAGTATGGGTGGAAAATTAAAAAAATTAAGATAAACCACATTGACTTGGCAGTTGAAACTTATTATCCTTTGGTTTATGTTGAGTTTTTTTCAGGAACAAGAAAGTTTGATGGAAGAAGATATGGGAAGAAAATAGAGGATGTTGCAGGAGA
>JBFYLU010000044.1:0-3550 GCA_041305285.1 Nanobdellota archaeon | reverse complement strand
TCTCCTTCAACATCATAATCTGTAGCAACTGTCAATGAACCTGCATTTTTGCATAGTTTTAGTATTGTTTCATAGTATTTCCTTGAGAAATCTCCTTTTCTTGCCTGGAAATTTGGAACCCAAGAGATATCAAATGTTGGAATGACTCTTCCTGGAGTGGTTTGACTGAGGGTGAATAAATGGCCAACTGCAGAAACAATGAATATTTTTTTTCCTTGCCTGTCCACTTCATAATAAGGAATTTTTTGGTAGTTGTTTTTGGTTGTTCTTCCAAGAGCTGCAGCAATTTTGGCAGCTGCTTGCGGTTTTTCAGTTATTATCATTTCATACCCTTTATCTTGAAGATTTATTTTTGGAGGAGTATATTTTACTGCTTTGGTTGTTGTTCTTGGAGATTTAGCTTTTGGTTTTTTCCTGGATTTTTTATAGCCTTTTTTGATTGTTTCAACTTTTTCCATGTCTTTTTTCTGTGGCTTGTGAAATTCCTTTTCAACTGGATGATTGTCTATTATCATTGGCTTTACTTGCTTTTCAGTTATGAACTTATTGTCAGAAATAGTTTCCTTGACTTGTTTTTCAGTTGTAACCTTGAAATCTTCATTATCTATTGGGAAGTATTCTTCTGCTGATTTTTCTGCTGAGGTTTTTTGGGGTTTTTTGGGCATTGTTCTTTTTAAGGAAACAGGTTTTTATAATTTTGCTTCATTTGATAAGTGATAAAGTATATAAATAATGCACTGTTTCTGGGTTAATGCAAAAGGAAACAATAAATTCTTTTTTTCAAAAGGTTTACTTGTGGATGTTTACTGGGTTGCTTATATCTGCAATAGCAGCGTATTCTTTATTTTGGTTTCCTGTATTATTTGCTTATATAATCATGACTCCTCTTTTTTGGGTTTTGATTGTTGCTGAGCTTGGGATTGTCATTATCTTAAGCATGTTATTAAAGAAAATCTCAGCTAAAACAGCTAAAATATTGTTTGTTTTATACAGCTTTTTAACTGGATTGACTCTTTCAGTGGTTTTATTTGCTTATACTATGGAATCAATATTCATGGTTTTCTTTATTGTTGCAATAATGTTCTTGTTGCTTAGCTTGTATGGATATTTCACAAAAAGAGATTTGTCTGCTCTTGGGCCTGTTCTTTTTATTGGATTAATTGGAATAATACTTGCAGCTGTTGTTAATATCTTCTTGAAAAGTTCTGGACTTTCAATGGCAATATCAATTATTGGAGTGATAATCTTTACTGGATTGATTATTTATGATACTCAAGTCATAAAGAAATTCTTTGCACTTGAGGAAAAAAACAAAGAGGCTCTTTCAAAGCTTGCAATCTTTGGAGCATTGAAACTTTATTTGGACTTCATTAATCTGTTCTTGTTTATCCTTAGATTATTGGGAAAGAGAAAGGGTTAAAGCTCAATTATTCTTCCTTTTTTGCCTATGTTTATTACTTTTGTATTTCCTATTTTTTCTTCTATTCCTTCTGCTTCATGAATATGCCCTGAAAGCATTAAATCTGGATGGAATTTTTCAATTGCTTTTCTAACTCCTTTGCTTCCTTGAAATCCAGAGAACTCTGCTTTTGATTTAAATGGATGAGTGTGAGTAACCATTATTTTCTTGCTCATGTTTTTGATGCCTTCATGAGCTTTGGTTAATGTGGCAAACATTTCTCTTTCACTTGAAGGTGTAAATCCCAAATCACTTCCTCCTGCTCCGAATATTCCAACATCATTTTTTATTACAGAGTAGCCATGAAGATTTTTTGCATGAGGGCTGTACATTTCAGTTAGAAAATCAACTGTTGCAATTGATTCATGATTTCCATGCAGCAAAAGAACTGGTTTTTTTAGTTTCATGAATGGGCCTATAATTCCTTTTGTGTCTGCTTCAAACATTGTCAAGTCTCCTGCAAGAATAACTAAGTCAACATTTTCTTTTTTTGCTTTTTCTGCAAGCTTTTTTGCCAATCCCTTGTCTCCGTGAATATCTCCTGCTGCAAGTATTTTGGTTTTCTTAGGTTTGTTTTCTATCATGCATATTGCAAAGAACCTTATTTAATAAATATTATCTAATAATCTTCTTGAAAAAGATTAGACAAAATAATCCCTTTCCAACATACAATTTTTCATCTTAATTCAGGAGTGAACATAACCTTTCCAAAACATTTATAAGTTAACCACTTTCTCAATATATACATTAAAACATAACATACCATGAAAGACAATTTTGATATCTTTTTCAGGCGGAAACCAGCCTTGATGCTTGTTTCTTTGAAGAAGAACCATCGAATGAGGTATGGTAGTATTTTAGCTAAAGAAGTAGACTGCACTTACAGCCATGCTGTAAAGATTCTACAAACTTTAGAAGAGTTGAAATTGGTTGAGTTTGAAAAAAAGGGGCGAATTAAATTGATAAAACTGACCAAGAAAGGCAGAGATGTTGCTGATGCAATTGAAAACATCCAAAAGCTGATTAGATAACTACCGCCCCTGAGACAGTTCTTTGAGAAATCGTAGGAGAGAAAGTTTTTTATAATTCTTAATTTATTTTTTTATATACAAAAGAATCATGGTAATTCAATACAGGCATAAAAAGAGCAGTGAAAGATGGAAAAAATATCCTGGAAAGGACAAGCTTAAGGAAGGTGTTTCCAAGTATGAATTCAGATTATTAAACGAGGTTATGACAAAAGTTCTTGTAAAGCCAACAAGCTATGCCAAATGCCTCAAGAGATTCAGGCAAATAGAGTTCTTCAAGCACAGGTAATTGGCTTGAAAAAATAAAAAGAATTAATTAAAAAAAATAAAAATAAAAATTGAGGTTTTACTTCTTTGTAACTTGCAAGATTGCTTTTAATGCAACTACAAATGCTGCAGCTCCAACAAAAGCTACAAAGTATTGCAACACATTAACTAGGTACACACTCAATGTAGGTATTACATTTAATGTAGCAGTTCCAACAGCCACTAACGCAATAAGAGCTACTAATAACTTTACTACATTTTCTTCAGCCACATTCAAGAAACCCACGATAAGACCTAAAGCAACAAGTATCAATCCAGTGTAAGCAAATCCAGCAACAGATGGAACAAGTCCAGCAATTACTGCAAGAAGCACACCAATCATGAAAGATACTTTTCCAACCATTTCCATGTTGTTTTTCTTAGCCATATTCATCCTCCTTTAATTAATATATACAATGGAGTATATGTTTAAAAATTGTTTGGTTTGATAAAAGGTTAAGTTTTTTAAATAGAGTAGCTTACTTCTTTTCATGGCCTCGTAGCTCAGCCTGGTTAGAGCACCAGACTCTTAATCTGGGTGTCGGGGGTTCAAATCCCCTCGGGACCATTTAAAAATTATTTTGAACCCTTGGGTTTCGTTTGATTCAGTGTTTCACTAGCAAACGAGCGAAGAACTTGTTCTGAAGTCAAATCCCCTCGGGACCATTTAAAAATTATTTTGAACCCTTGGGTTTCGTTTTTAATTGTAAAAACCAGAGATTTTTCATAAGAAAAATCGGAAGAGTAAGCAAACTGG
>JBFYLU010000043.1:0-4228 GCA_041305285.1 Nanobdellota archaeon | reverse complement strand
CTACTACTACTACTACTTCTTATATTATATTATATTATATTATATTATATAGAAAAATTATTAAATAAAATAAAAAAACAAAAAATTCAAAATTTCATTTATAAACATTTCTATACGAAATCAAGGGGTGGGGGAGATTCAAAAATTTATTGCCTTGTTTCCTTACTATTTTGTTGTTTTACTATATACTCTTAAAACTATATAATTTTACAGATAAATTTATAAACAATCTTAATTTATTTTGTTTATGCAAACAGAAAAGCACCCATTTAGTATTCTTTTAGGCAAAATGATAGTTACTAAGGAAGGAAAAAGGCTAGGGTTTGTAAAAGATGTTCTTTTTGAGACTCGTTCAGGAGAATTAATTAATATTATATTAAAAGATGCAACACCATACACAAAAAACCTTAATTTAGAAAAAAGCTCAACTAAGGATCTTTTAGTGCCTTATTCTTCTATAATTGCTTTGGGTGACTTTATTATAGTCTCAGAAGAAGATTTAATATAATCTTCTTAAACATAAATATTTAAAAATAGTCTTTTCAATAATTATTAAAATGAAATTCATTGGTTTTAATCTTAACAAAGTAATGGCTGAAAAACTCTCTAGTAATTACAAGGGAGTTAAAATAAACACTAAAATTGATATTAATGGCATTGATTTAATTGAATCTGTTTATTTAAAAGAAGAAGGAATTGTAAGGGTAAAATTTACTTATTCTATAGAATATTCCCAAAATACTGCTAAAATTGAGATTGCTGGGGATATTTTGCTTGGAGCTGAGAAAAAACAAGCACAGGAAATTGTAGATGGATGGAAAGATAAGAAGATTTCAGAGGAACTAAGGATTTTAATTTTTAATCTAATCTTAAAAAAGGCTAATGTTAGAGCCCTTGAATTAGAAGAGCAATTAAACCTACCTCTTCATATTCCAATGCCTTCCTTGAAAAGAGGAAAAAAGTAAAGGCAAAATTGCACTAAGTGCTGGATTCTTCTATAAAATCATTATCCTCTCTTTTAATTAATATATCCAAAAAAAGCAGCTGTTCCAACAAAAAAGCCAGCAACCACCCCAGTGATGGCCACATCATACTCTAATTTCTCTTCTGGTGTTTGAATGCTTGCATATAAACGATTATCTAATGGAAAAGCCAAGCCAATAGTTGAATCAACCACTCCCTTGCCAGCCCCCTTAAGAATATTAGTTAATTTTGACATATTTTTTGATTTAACCTTTAATTTAAATATCTTATTGATAAAGTATATAAATCCCAATACCGAATAACTTTAATGAAAATTTCTAAAGAAAAAAGAAACAAAATCTTAGAACAAATATTAGCACATCTTTACTCAATCAATCCAAAACCCGCATTTGCGTCACATATTGCCAGGGAAATCGCTCGAGACGAAGAATTCATCAAATCCTTATTAAACGAACTTAAAAAAACTGGGTTGGTTATAGAAATCAAGAAAAATTCTAAAGGCAAGGATTATATCCGACGTTCTCGTTGGAGATTAAGTGACAAGGCATATGAAATATATAAAAAGAATCAATAATCTTAATATACTATAGATCTTCTGAGATAACATGGATAAAGACAGTATTAAAGACGCATTTGAAAGAGTAAAAACAGACATAAGCTCGTTGAAATGTGAGTTTGATTTTTTAAAAAACGCCCTTATTGAAAACAGAAACCAATTAATTGATTTGTGCTCAATTCTTCAAAATATGCATAAAAGACTGGAAAAAATAGAAAAAACCCCAGAAAACACAGAAAAACAAGCTAAAATCCAGACTCCAACACAAGAAACCCAAAATCCAACGACTCCAACACATAATCCAACAGATAACCTCCCCTTTAAGCCCCTAAAAGCCCAATTTTTGGGTATTTCCACAGGAAATGGGGGGGTTCCAACAGACAGACAGACAAACCAACAGACAGACAATCCAACACAAAATCCATCTAAAAATCAACCAGGAGTAGAAGATGTAACTGAGATACTTGAATCTTTAGACTCAATAAAGAGAGAAATAAGGTTAAAATTCAGGAGACTAACTGACCAGGAGATGTTGGTTTTCTCGACGATATATCAAATAGAGCAGGAAAACGGCTTTTCAGACTATAAGACCATAGCACAAAAGATTAAATTAACAGAGAGCTCAGTAAGAGACTATGTTGGAAGACTAATCAAAAAAGGGGTTCCTGTAATCAAAACCAAAATTAACAACAAAACCATTCATCTGACTATCTCAGAAAATCTTAAAAAGATCGCAAGTTTGTCGACGATAATCCAATTAAGAGAGCTCTAACCCCTTAGTTTTAACTATCGCTATTCGGTATACCAATTATCTCAATTACCTCTGTTTTTACTTTTGCTTTCTCTTTTCAAATTTACTAGTTTTAAGGCCTAAAAAGGCAAAAAACAACTTAACTCACTTTCTCTCTCTTTTCCCCATTTTTTACTTGTTTTCTTTAATTCTTTCCCTCTCTTTTCACATCTCACTTATTGACTCCATAGACTGAAACTCCCTATAAGCCTCACTTTTTGCCTAGGATTCTATATTTTCTTCATTTTTTATTGGTTTTTTTGTTGTTCTAACTCTCACTTTTTGCTTTTTGAGTAGCTTTTCCTTGATATTTTCAGGTATAAACACTCTTTTTTTGCCATTTTTCTCTATTATTTCTTCAATTATGCTCTCATTTTTCTGTTTTATGCTATTTAACTGTCCTCTTATTGTTGATCTCTCTTTCCCTAACATAGCTGCAAGATCATCATAACTTAACCTCATGTCTGTATTCAACAGAATCCAGATAATAGCTCTTTCAGTTACAGAAAATTGGTCTAAATTTGGTGTTTGAACAGCTGTTTGAACAGCTGTTTGGACAGCCACAACAGCTGTTTGTTTATTAGACAGCTGTTTGTTTGTTTTAAACAGCCTGTTTGTTTTTAAATCCCCCATGATTGCAAGAACATTTTTCAATCCTTCAAGCTCTTCTACAACCGACGATAAATTCTCTTTTAGGTCTACAATGTCTCTTTTTTGTATTTCTCTTTCAGAATCCAGGTGTTTAATCCATCCACTCACAGCACTTATGTCTTTTTTAACATCCTCAAAACCCTTTTTTGTAGTCTCTTTTATCTCCTCTACTTCTTTTTTCTTACCAAAAAACCACCTCAAAATCATAATATATATTGGAAAATATAGTTTAAAAACCTTTTGTCCGTCGCTGAAGCATCAAGATTCTCTCGTCGATAATTGCCTGTTTGCTATGTGTTGGATTTTGAAAAAATATGCAAAAAAACCCCTAAAAAACACCTGTTTTTTTAAAAAAAGTTAGACAAACAGCCTGTTTAAACAGCCTTAAACAGGCAACAAACAGCCACAACCCCCTATAAACAGCCGTTTAAAATTGCATTTTTAAGACACTCAACACCGTCGATAAAATAGAAAAAACACCCTGTTTGTCCAACACATCCAGCACAAAAACACCCATAACTAAGTTAACCTAAGTGCATAATCTTTCAGGTATTTCATAATCAACCCACTCTGGGATTAAATTAACTCCATTAATTAACCTTGAATACGCTTCAGCTGTTAGTCTCGCATCTTCTAATGCATTATGTTTTTTCTCTGATTTTTTTGGGTCTAATCTTCTCGGCAAACCAACAAATTCTAGAATATCATCAAAATGAAGCTTAAATCTGTGTTTTTCTTCTGGAATTTTTATGTCCCTTTCACCACAATACCCAATAAAATGCCCTCTTAAATCCATTACCCCAAAACCAAATGGCCACTCCATATTACACTCTTTAAATGCTTGTTTTAAGTATCTTACATCAAATTGCCCGAGATTATACCCAGCTAACTCTTGATTATGGCATCGTTCAAACCAGATTCTAAAATTATGAAGAACACGCTCTAAACACTGTCTTGAATGATCTCTTAATTCCCATTCCTTAAACCCATTTACCCCAAGTGCCGCCTGCAGTACTTCTTTTTTAGGGGACAATAATGGCTCAGCATAAAAATTTCTGTTTGGATGTTCAAATTCAACAGCTCCCATACTAGCAATACCATACTTTATAAAATCACTATCATCTCCGGTTGTCTCCAAATCCAAAAATATCATTTTAAAAATATCTCTTATTTTTTATTTAAACCTTTATATATTCTAATACCTATAACTAAGCTAACCTAAGTGCATAACCCCCGCCAAGAACTAA
>JBFYLU010000042.1:0-4399 GCA_041305285.1 Nanobdellota archaeon | reverse complement strand
TCATCTCAGCCTCTTTGTACAACCTCAATAAGAATTAGATATTTATTAATTATTCCAAATATCCGCCCTTTTGGAATTTCCATAGCTTTGCATATTCTCCTCCTTGAGTCAATAATTCTCTATGTGTTCCTTTCTGCATTATCTTTCCTTCTTTCATAACGATAATCCTGTCAGCATTCATGATTGTTGATAACCTATGCGCAATTATTATTGAGGTTCTTCCTTTCATGAGTTCTTCCAAATCCTGCTGTATTTGATGCTCTGTTTCTGAATCAAGAGCAGATGTTGCCTCATCCAGCACAAGTATCTTTTTGTTTGCAAGTATTGCTCTGGCTATAGAAACTCTTTGCTTTTCTCCTCCTGAAAGCTTGATTCCTCTTTCTCCAACTATTGTATTCTCCTTATTTGGAAAATTCTTTATTATCTTATCCATCTGAGCAAATTTAATAGCATTCATTACTTCTTTTCTCGTTGCATTAGGATTTGCAAACTTAATGTTATTGTAAATAGTGTCATCAAACAATATTGCTTCTTGAGGAACAATGGACATGCTATTTCTTAAGGATTCCTGCTGGACATCTTTGATGTTCTTTCCATCAATAATGATTTCTCCTTTTTCAACATCATAAAGTCTGTAAAGCAGTTTTACCAGAGTTGATTTTCCGCATCCTGAATGCCCAACTAATGCTATCTTTTTCTCCTTTGGAACTTTCAAACTAAACTTATTGAAGATTCTTCTTTTTGAATCATACCCAAAAACAATTTCTTTGAATTCAATGATTCCCTCATTAATCTTAATCTTCTTTGCATCTGGTTTGTCTTTTATTTCTTTTTGTATTTCTTTATAGTCAAACAATTGCTGGAAATCAGTCATTGCTCTGTAAAATCCTCTGATTCCCCAGACTACGTTAAACATTTCTCCGATTATACTTCCATATACAGTGTAAATAAACGCGATAGTTCCCAGGGTTATTTCTCCTGCTAAGAATTCCTTGATTGGGAAGTAAATTATCAGGATTGTACTTATAGATAAAATAAGAATGTTTCCAGCATCAAACCATCTGAAGTAATCCCAGAATTTAACTGCTTTTTGCTTTGTTCTCAATATAATCTTCTTGAAAATACCTTTGATTCTTTCTTCTTTTCCAAAATATTTTATTGACTCTATATTTGTGAAAAAATCAGACAAGTCTGCTTTTTCTCTGTCTTCTTGGTCATTAAATTCTTTTTTTGGAATTTTTTGTATTTCTTGTATAAATAAACTATATCCCACAAAAATGATTATTGTTGCAAGTATGATTATTGCTGGAGTTAAGCTGAAATATGCAATAGATACAGCTGAAATAATAAACAAACCAATAGCTGGGATAAACTGAAAGAAAAGAATATCTAACATTTCTTCTGCTGCACCTGCTCCTCTGTTCATTCTTGAAATAAGGCTTCCTGATTTGTGAGTTGTATGAAATTTATGGTCCAGACTAATAATATGATTAAAGTATTTTCTTTTGATGTCTACAATTATGCTGGAGCTGAGTATATTCAGCAAATGGATTTTAAGCCAGTTGAATACAACATCTATTAGTGATACAAATACATAAACTGCAAATATGATGAAGAGTATCACAAAAAAAGCATCTTTTGAAAGAACCCCATTTGCAAAACTGGTTCCATCATCAATTAATCTTTTGAATAAATATTTTGGTACTAGCCTGGCTAAATCTATGATTATTACTAAAACCAGCATTAAAACCCACAAAAAATTGTATTTTTTCAAAAAACTCCAGTATTCACTAAGATTACGCTTAATGCTTATTTTTTGTTCTTTCTTTCTGGTTTTCATTTTGTAGTTTTATTGAATTCTAGAAATAGACATCATGCACCAAAAAAACAAAGGAATAGAGCAATAAATTCTAAACTAGAACGAACTTGTCTTTTCAAAGGGCAGTCTCAACCCAGACAGTCAATAATGATTATCCTATGCACCCCCTCTTTTTAAATTTTTCCTTGTTTGGATAAACCTTATAAACTTTTGCATCTTTATCAAACTATGCGCAATGAACAATTATACCCTAGTTCAATATGCTTAAAACGAATAGATAACCCTCCTTCAAAGCGCGAAACTGACTCAGAAGACCCTGAGGAAGAGGATTAGTCATCTCAGCTCCCTTACCATAACCAAAGCAGTAACCCCAAACCCCAATTTTTCATAGAACTTCTTCAATCTTTCAGGGCATTTAATTTTTACATTCTTAAATTTAGAATGTTTGAAATCAGAGACAACTCTCTTAATTAATTGTTTTGCAACGCCTTTTTTTCTTTCCTTTTTTTGGACATAAACATTATCTATCATAACCTGTTTTTTATTCCTGCTCTCCCAGTTTAAATAAGCAATAACCTTATCCTTATCTTCTGCAACATAAACCATTTTTTTCTTTATTAGCTTGGAAAATTCAGAAGACTTCATTGGAGTCCACCATTTAATCTCTTTGCTTGCTTCTTTGTCTAATTCTGCAAGCTCCTTCACATCCTTTTTTGTAGCTTTTTGTATTATCATCTCAGCCTTCCTTTCAGCAACTTATCCAGTCTCCTTAAATTTGAAGCATAACTTATCTTATTCTTATATTTTGAGAATATATTATTTATCAAAAAGCACAAATAAACAAACTGCAGATAATCCTTTGTTAAGAATCTCGAGGATCTGACAGAATTATAGCCTTTCAAAAACTTCTTTCTTTGCTTTGGAGTTCTGAACCATTGCAAAAAAGGCTTTGCAATTCCTATCCCAATTAATCTAACATTAACCCCTTCTATATCCACAAAATAGATTTTTCCATTAGATAACCTGAAATTGGTATAATCAATGTCTCCCAAGTCAAAACCCCACTTGATTTTAACTTTCTTTTTCAATTGTTTGTATTTATCTGTTACTGATTCGCTTTTTTCTTTGTCTATAATTTTTTTATCTAAAAGGAAATCTAATCTCTTGAAGAATTTCTTGTCATAATTCCATTTCTTAAATTTAAACCTGTTGATTTTTTCTTTATTTATTATAGCACATATTTTTCCTATTGTTTCAGCATATCTTAAAGCATCTTTTTCCCTTAAATCTCTTCCCTGAAGGTATTCAAAGAATAGGTTATTCTTGTGTCTTCCAAGAAGCTTTGGAATAAATCCATACTTTTCAAACTTCCTTGACACTTCCTCAAATAAATCAGCTCTTTCATCTGATTTGCACACTCTAAGAACATATTTTTTTCCGCAATGTCTTATAAGATGAACCTCTGAGCTCATACCACCCATATTCTTTTCATCAGGAAATAACTTTGATATCTTACTGTTTTTTAATAAGTGTTTCATCTCAGCCTCTTTTCCAAAAAATACTTTTTAAATTTCTTATCTTGATATTCTTTCATAAAATATCCTTTAAGATTATATTTATTCTTTTTATAGAATTTAATCACATCTTTTTTGCAGGCAAGCCATATTCTCTTTTGCCCAAGTTTCTTGGCAATTTTTTCAGACTCATTTAGGAGTTTAGACCCAACTTGTTTTTTTCTGTATTCAGGGAGAACAGCAATCCATGCAATATAAGCAGATTTGTCTGTATCTATTCTTTTAGAAACCCTTTTATCAGGATATTTTTTCATTACCCCTGAAAATCCAATAAGTTTTTTGCCTTCTTCTGCTAGGAGTATTAATTGTTCTTTATTCTTGATAAAATTAGGAAATCTGCTTTTAGACCAGTATGAAGGATATCTGTCTGCTTTTTTTGCCAATTCTTGGAATTTCTTAGCATCTTTTTTTGTAGCTTTTCTTATTTTCATCTCAGCTCCTTATAGAACAAAACAGTCTTCTTATTTAGGGTATAGCCCATTTTTTTGTAAAAATGAAAAGCGGGTGCGTTTTTTGAAGCCATCAGCCAAATTCCTTTAATTTTCTTCTTTTTACCTCTTTCCTCAACATAATTCACTAATAGTCTTCCGTATCCTTTGCCCTGAAAATCGCTATCCACAACAAGGTCTTCAATCATTACAGAAGATCCTTTATTATAGTGCTCGTTTCTAGAAATTATAAAACCAATAATTTTATTGTCATCTACTAAGATAAATATCTCCCCCACTTTGGCAAAGTAATCAAATGTTCTAAGAGCATTTTTCTTTTTCCATCTTTCATTATATGGTGGCTTAGAATACTCTTTATCTATTAATTTAGCTAGTTTACTAAAATCCTTTTTTGTAGCTTTTCGTATTATCATCTCAGCTCCTTCTCCAACACATTCACATGGCTCATAATAGAACGAATTATCCTCTCAATTTCTGCCTTGTTGTCTGATTCAGAATCAGGAACATTCCATACCAATAGCTTCTTTCCATATTTTTCATTTTCCTGGAATAATTCC
>JBFYLU010000041.1:0-4899 GCA_041305285.1 Nanobdellota archaeon | reverse complement strand
TTATGATGTTGAAAACATCATCATGTCTGTTTAAACCCGATAATTCTCTCCTACCAGGCCGAGCAATGTTCAATTGCATCCATTGGCTTGCGTAACTTTTTCGCAATTGGGCTTGCGAGTTTAGCTACGAGGCCATTATAATAGTTAATAGAAATGGTTTAAAAAAGCTTTCTTTACAAGTAACCTTTTAGTTTTTCTTCAAAACTCTCTTCTGGCATTGAACCAACAAAGCTGTCTACTTGTTTCCCGTCCTTGAACAAAAGGAAATTGGGTATTGAACTAATATTAAATCTATTTGCCACTTCTTGAGTTTCTCCTACATTCACCTTGCCGAATTTTATTTTTCCCTTGAATTTCTCAGCCAGCTCATCCACAATAGGAGACATCATCATGCATGGCATGCACCACTCAGCAAAAAAATCAATTAAAACAAATCCCTTTTTTACAAAATCATCAAATTCTGAATCTGAAACCTCTGGAACAATGTCATTTTTTGCCATTTTATCTTAACACTGAATTATGTTTATAAATTTTCTGATAATCTGCCTAAACTCTTAATTCAACTATCTCAAAATAATCTTCAAGTATGTTTCTTAAATCTTTTAAATAACTCTCTTTTGTGTCTTTTTTCTTTTTGAATTTGTTTTCAATAAACTTGCCTTGGTTCTTAAATCCTTGAAGGACAAATTTCTTGGCTTTTCCTGCGCAGAGATGATTTATCCATTTTGCCATTTCCTCCAATTCCTTGACATCATGCAAATCTTCAATTATTGTTGTTCTGAACTCATAATAATCTAGCAAAGAAGAGATTATCTTGATGCTTTTTTCAATCTTCTTTATGTCAATGTCAGAATTTGTTATTTTTTGATAATTCCCCTCGCTGGATTTCACATCCATTGCAACATAATCAACAAGTTTCTTTTTTATTAATTCTTCAAGAAGCTCAGGAAAACTTCCATTTGTGTCTATTTTAATTGAATATCCTAAATCTTTTATTTTTTTAAGAAAAGCAACATCAATAGTCATTAATGGCTCTCCTCCTGTTATGCACACTCCTTCTAATTGCCCTTTTCTTTTTTCTAAAAAATCCAAAATTTCTTTTTCAGTGTAATCTTTTCCTAGAGGTGCGAGAACCAGTTCAGGATTATGGCAAAATCCGCATTTAAAATTGCAACCATACAAAAATAAAGTGCAGGCAAGCTTTCCTGGATAATCTATTAGAGTTAATTCTTGTATTCCTTTTATTTTCATTTATTCCTCCTATGCTGCTGATTTTTGTCCGACCTTGAAAGTCACCCTGTCCTTGAATTCTTCCTGCTTTCCTTCATTCCATTGCTGTACAGGCCTAAGGTAACCAGCAACTCTTGAGTAAACCTCGCATTTTGTTCTTGTCATTTTTCCTCCTTTTGTTTTTGAAATTTTAATTATCTCCTTTTAGCTTAATCTTATTGGAGAGTCTGGCATGACTTCTCTTACTTCTAATCCCTTTACAGCATCCATTGCCTGTGCTCTATTCGCAATATGAACTTCATTTCCTTCTGTTTCCTGCTCCTTGTAGTCATTCTCCAAATCACATTTAGGGCAGAAATGATGCTCTCCTGCCAAGTAACCATGAATAGGGCATATTGAAAATGTTGGAGTTATTGTAAAGTATGGAAGATGATAATTCTCTGCTATTTTCTTGACTATTTTTTTCACTCCTTCTTTGTTTAGTTTTTCTCCTATGAACCCATGCAAAACTGTTCCTCCAGTGTATTTTGTCTGCAAGTCATCCTGCAAATCAAGTGCTTCAAATATGTCTGGGGTATAATCAACTGGAAGCTGAGTAGAGTTAGTGTAATAGGGCTTGGCATTGTTCTCTCTCACTGCTTTTTCATTAGCTACAATAATTCTTCCAAATCTTTTTTTATCATGCCTTGCAAACCTATAGGTTGTTCCTTCCCCAGGCGTTGCTTCAAGATTATAGATATTTCCTGTTTCTTTTTGAAATTCTTCTAATTTGTTTCTCATGAATTCCAAGACTTTTAATGTGAATTCTTTTCCTTTTGCAGTTGCAATTGTTTCTCCTGGCATGAAATTCATTATCGCTTCATTCATTCCAAGCAATCCTATTGTGCTAAAATGATTTTTCCAGTGTTCTCCCATTCTCTGCTTGACACTTCTTAAATAAAACTTGGAATAAGGATACAATCCTATTTCAGTAAATCTTTCAACTGCTTTTCTTTTTAATTCAAGACTTTCTTTTGCAAGTTCCATTAGTCTTTCCAGTCGGTTAAGAAAATCATCCTCTGTCAAAGATGTAAATCCAAGTCTTGGCATATTTATTGTAACAACTCCAATGCTTCCAGTAAGTGGATTGCTTCCAAACAATCCTCCTCCTCTTTTTCTTAGTTCTTTTTGGTCTAATCTAAGACGGCAGCACATGCTTCTTGCATCTTCTGGCTTCATGTCTGAATTAATAAAATTAGAAAAATAAGGTATGCCGTATTTTGCAGTCATCTCCCAAATCATTTCATATTCTGGGTTATCCCAGTCAAAATCTTTTGTGATATTGTAAGTTGGAATTGGAAATGTGAACACTCTCCCATCAGCATCCCCCTCTATCATGCACTCTGCAAATGCTCTATTAATTGTCTCAATCTCTGGCTGGAATTCCTTGTAAGTTTCTTTTTGAGGCTGTCCTCCAATAATAACTGGCTCATCCCTCATGTAAGTTGGAACTTCCAGGTCCATTGTTATATTTGTGAATGGGGTTTGGAATCCGACTCTTGTTGGAACAGCAAGGTTAAACAAAAATTCTTGCAGTGCTTGCTTTACCTCCCTGTAACTCATATTATCATATCTTACAAAAGGAGCAAGAAGAGTATCAAAATTAGAAAATGCCTGTGCTCCTGCAGTTTCTCCCTGCAGTGTGTAAAAGAAATTTACTATCTGCCCTAAAACAGTTCTCAAATGTTTTGGAGGTTTTGAGGCTACTTTTCCAGCAACTCCTTTGAATCCAGTCAACAACAAGTCTTTCAAGTCCCAGCCAACGCAGTATGCGCCAAGAGTGCCTAAATCATGAATGTGAAAATCACAAGCTTCATGGGCTCTTCTTATTGCTTCTGGATAAATTCTTCTAATCCAGTAATTATTGATTATTTTTGTTGCAATATAATTATTCAATCCTTGCAATGAAAAACCCATGTTTGAGTTTTCTTTAACCATCCAGTCATTTAATCCAATGTAATCATCAACAACCTCGATTGTGTCAAATAATCCTTTGACATTTCTAAGTTCTTCATGACTCTTCCTGTAAAGTATGTATGCTTTTGCAACCTTTGCATGTCCTTCTTCAATAAGAAGTTTTTCAACCATGTCCTGGACATCTTCAACTTCTGGAATTTCTCTCTCCCCATATTTCTTGTCAAGCTGAGACATGAGCATGTCTGAAAGCTGTTTTGCTCTTTCCCTATCTTTTCCTCCGACAGCTTTTGCAGCTTTCCAAATAGCTTCTGTAATCTTTTCTGGTTCAAATGGAACAACACTTCCATCTCTTTTTCTT
The DNA here is from genome assembly GCA_041305285.1 of Nanobdellota archaeon. GTDB lineage: Archaea > Nanobdellota > Nanobdellia > Pacearchaeales > GW2011-AR1 > WJLC01. The sequence continues at coordinate 1,355 of JBFYLU010000041.1, read as the reverse complement.
ATTTTTTTGATTGTCATTATAGCTCCTTTATTTCATTTTTAAAATCTTTAATGTCCTGAAAATCCCTGTAAACAGATGCAAATCTAATGTATGCAACATTGTCAACTCTCTTTATCTTTTTTATAACCAGCTCTCCAATTTCAGAGCTCCTTACTTCTTTTCCTTTTTTTCTTAATTGTTCTTCTATTTCATTTATCATTTGATCTATTTTCTCCTTTGCAACTGGACGCTTTTCAAAAGCCTTTTCAATTCCCTTTTCAAGTTTTGTTCTGTCATATTTTTCCCTTCTTCCATCTTTTTTAACAACATACAATCCATCCTTGCTTACTGTTTCATATGTTGTGTATCTTTTTTGGCATTTCAGGCATTCCCGCCTTCTCCTTATGCCTTCAGGAGAGCTCCTCTTATCAGTTACTTTAGATTCTGTGCTGGAGCAAAATGGGCAGTCCATGTTTTGTTTGTATACAATGGGTTGTAGGTAGTAATCCCTTGGATTACTATTACTTGTAGAATATTAGATAAAAACATAAGTTGTATTTAAACGTTTATAACCATCAAAAAGTTACATAAAAACAGCAGATTTAAATACTATAGATACCATAGTTATTATAGTAGATATAGTGTCTATAGAAAATATATGGAGAGAACAAGCATACAAGTATCAAAAGAATTCAGGGATTGGCTTGAATCAAGGGGAAAAAAAGGCGAAAGCTTTGAGGACATAATTAAAAGATTGCTAAAACCAAAAAAATGATTTCATATTTTTCAGTAAAAAACTTTACTGTTGATGCAGTTTAGGCATAGGGAATTTACCATAGGGAGCCTAATTGGATATTTTATCCAGGCTCCGCTATATTTTTAAATTATCTTAAATTAATTCTATTATGTCATACTATGAAACACTTGCAGCAGAATTAGGAATAAGTTTGTGGATAGTTGTTATCGCTGTAATCTGGTCTGGAGTTTGGAAGCTCTTGGCTTTGTGGAAATCAGCAAGAAAAGGCTCAATAATCTGGTTTGTCTGCCTTGCAATAATAAATACTCTTGGAATATTGGAGATACTTTACATATTTTTATTCTCTGAAATGCAAAAGAAATCTCAGAAAAAGAAAACTCGGAAAAAATAAATTAAATCCTCATTAACTGGCATTTCTTGCAAATCTTTCCCCTTGCTGGCTCCCCGCAAACCTCGCAATAACTTATTCTGGTGTCTTTGGTTTTCTGTATCTTATTCTCAAGCTTTTCAAAATTCTTTATTAAATTCAGCTTGTCCTTGTTTGACATTGTATTCAAAAACTCTCTGACTTGTATTCTGTAAGAATCCAATGCACACGGGCACTTCTCATAAACAACAG
>JBFYLU010000040.1:0-4637 GCA_041305285.1 Nanobdellota archaeon | reverse complement strand
TCTCTCAAAAATTTCTGATTCCTGCTCAATAAATATTTTTTTCTTGTTTCTTTCATCTACATTTCTTTTTACAATTTCAGGCACCTCAGTTGCACATCCTTGTGAATTTTTTTCATAACTATTGTATCTTCCAAAATTTGTCCATTTTTTTGAGCCAGTTATTTTTGGCTTTCCATCAAAAGTGTAAAAACTCTCAGCAATATGCTTGTCACTTAGTATTATTGAAGGAACCTTGTATTTTTGTGAAAAATAAAATGCCTGGCTTGTTAATTCCTCGCATTCTTTTGCATCTCCTGCTGCAACAACTACTCTTGTAAACTCTCCGTGTCCTGAATGTCTTGCAAGATTCAAATCTCCTTGTCCAGTGTATGTTGCAAGTCCTGTTGCAGGCCCTGGCCTCTGGCAAAGATAAAAAACTAAAGGAACTCCAGCAATTCCTGTCAAGCTTAATGCCTCTGTCATCAAGTCAAATCCTCCTCCAGATGTTCCTACCATTGCCTTTGCTCCTGTAATTGCGCTTCCGATTCCTGCATTTGCAACAGCAATTTCATTTTCCAGCTCAAGAACAAGAAAGTTTTTTTCAACTTGCTTTTCAGCAAGCTCCCACATTGCTGGAGTTGCGGGAGTCATAGGATAAGCATAGTAAACATCCAACCCAGAGTTAATTGCTCCATCAGCTATTCCCATGCTTCCATTTTTAAACAATCTTTTTTCCTTGCATTCTGCTCCATTAATGTCTTCCATCTTAAAAGTCTGGTTTGCTTCATCATACCCTTTTTTCGCTTCTTTAATATTTTCTTCAAATCTCTTTTTTATTTCCTTTAGCTCTTTTTCAAGCAATGCAAAATCCAGTCCCAGCACCTTGAATAGTTTTCCAGCAAAATGCATATTGCCTTCTTTTCCACTAAGCACAATTGTTTCCTTTTTTCTGTATTTTCTATGGATTTCTGCTGTTTCCTCATCTAATGCCACTAAGATATCAATGCCAGAATCATTGCTATAAACAGGGTTATTTGAAAAAGTAAGCACATTAAAGTTATGCCCCCCTCTTATTACTGACTCATACTCCCTTGAATAAAACACATAAAACCCTTTTTCAACAAGAACCTTGCCCAATATCTGTGTCAGGATATTTGGCCCTTGCCCTGCTTTTCCTCCAAATAATACATTAAATCTCATTTTGTTATACTAAATCACACTCAATTTTATATAGACTTAATATTTCCCAGTATTATAAACTTTTTCAATAAAAATAGGGAATATTTAGCATGAGATTCGCGCATATATCAGATGTTCATTTGGGAGGCTGGAAGCAGCAGCCATTGCAGGATTTGAATTTTCAATCTTTTAAAAAAGCAATAAGCAAATGCATAGAATCCAAGCTTGATTTTATCTTGATTGCAGGAGACTTGTTTGATTCAGCTTATCCTCCAATTGAGATTTTAAAAGAGACTTTTGCAGAGTTTAGGAAACTCAAGGAAGCAAGAATTCCCTGCTTTATAATCGCAGGAAGTCATGATTACTCTGTTTCAGGAAAGACTTTTCTTGATGTCCTGGAAAAAGCAGGATTTTGCAAAAATGTTGCTGATTTTGAAGAGCAGGAAAATCATCTTGTTTTAAACCCAACTGTTTATCAAAATGTAGCAATTTATGGTTATCCTGGAAAAAAATCTGGCCTGGAGATAGATGATTTAAGAAGAATAAAACTAAATGATGCTCCTGGAATGTTCAAGATTTTCATGCTTCATACAACAATAGACAAGGCAAAAGGAAGTCTTCCAATTGATGCCCTTGAAATAAATCTTCTTCCAAAAGCAGATTACTATGCCCTTGGACACTTGCATATAGACTTTCAATATGAGAATTTTATTTATCCTGGCCCATTGTTTCCAAATAACTTTCAGGAGCTTGAGGATTTGCAACATGGAAGCTTTTATATTGTGGACACTAACTCACAAACTTCTCTTCAAAAAATAGAATTAAAAATAAAGCAAGTGGAGCTGATTGAAATAAAGCTAAGAAATTCTTTGACTGCAACAGATGAAATACTAGCAGAACTCTCCAAAAGAGAAATAAACGACAAGATAGTTTTGTTAAGAGTAAGCGGAGAGCTGGAAAAAGGAAAAACTTCTGATATAAGGTTTTCATTGATTGAGGAAAATGCAAAAAAAGCAGGAGCATATTTTCTCTTAAAAAATACCCATGACCTAAAAACAAAAGAAGTCAAGCTGGAGGTGGAGGTTGAGAACAAGGAGAACATAGAAGGAGAGACAATCAAGTTATATTCAGAAAAAAATCCCTCAGATTTTAATCTGATAATACCTGAACTGCTTAACTGCCTCTCTCTTGAAAAACAAGAAGATGAAAAAAACGAGATTTTCACAAATCGTCTTCTTGATGGAATTAAAAAAGTAATGAAATTTTAAAATGAAACTAAAAAAACTTTCAATAAAAAATATAAGAAGCTATTCAAATGCAGAGATAGAATTCCCAAGCGGTTCCACTCTTCTTTCAGGGGATATTGGAAGCGGTAAAACCTCAATCTTGCTTGCAATTGAATTTGCCCTCTTTGGACTTCAGCCAGGGCAAAAAGGAGCTTCCTTGCTTAGAAATGGAACAGAGTTTGCTGAGGTTAAAATAGAGTTTGAAGTTGATGGAAAAGAAATCGCAATTGAAAGAACTCTTAAAAAAGCAAAGGCAGTTTCACAGGATTACTGTTCAATAAGCATTGATAATGAAAAAAAAGAGCTTTCAGTTACTGAACTAAAAAATACTGTCTTGGAGATATTAAACTATCCAAAAGAATTTTCAAAAAAACAAAATATTCTGTATAAATTCACAGTCTATACTCCTCAGGAAGAGATGAAGCAGATAATCCTTGAAGACCCTGACACAAGAATAAATACCTTAAGAAATGTTTTTGGAATTGACAGATACAAAAGAATATTGGAAAATTCTTCAACTATTGCCTCAAAATTAAGAGAGGAAAAGAGAATGAAGGAAGGGCTCACAGCCAACCTTGAATCAAGCAAGGAAAATCTCATCTCTAAGGAAACAGAGCTTGAAACAAAAAGATATAATCTTATTTCCATTGAAAAAGAGCTTTTTTTAAAAAAAGAAATTCGTGAAAGAATAGAAGAAGAAAAATCTGAAATCTCCAAAAAAATAGAGGAAAAAAACAAACTGCAATCTGAAATAGACAAGGCAAAAATAATGATTATCTCAAAAAAGGATTCAATTGTAAACAATGTCAAAACAATTAACTCTCTAAAAGAGCAGATACACGAGCTTGCACACATTGTGCTTGATGACTCTGAAATTCAGAAACTTGAAGAAGAGATAAAATCCAAGAAAAAACAAAGAGAAGAATTAAGTGATTCTAATCTTGACATTAGTTCCAAGATAAATTCTTTAAGTTTAAAAAATCAGGAAAATGACGCATTCAAGGGCAAGATAGCTCATTTAAAGATGTGCCCCACATGCCTCCAGGATGTAGGCCCAGTTCATAAAAGCAATGTTATGAACAAGCTTGAAACAGATATAACTGAGAATGTAAAGAAAATGGAGGTTCTTTCATTGGAAAAAAGAAGCTTAGGGACAAAAATCAATAAAATTGATTTTGATATCTCCACATTTCAGAATAAAATACAGGAATTGAAAATTCTCAAGGTTAGAATAGAGGGAGTAAATGAAAAAAAAGTCAGGATAGCAGAGCTTGAAAAAAGCAATGAGCCCCTTCAAAAAGACATTGAACTTCTTGAACAGCACGCAAGTTCTTTGAAATCCTCTGTTTTTGAACTCGGAAGATTTGACAATCTCTTTGAGAAAAAAAAGCAAGAATTTGAAACTGCTTTTAAGGAAGAAAGAATGGCAGAAATAAAAGTTGCAGAATTAAAAAGAGAAATAGAAGTTTTTTCAATGCAGATTAATGAATTAATTGAACAGATTAAAAAAACAGAAGAAATCAAAAAGCATCTCAATTATATCTCTGAGCTGGAAAACTGGCTTAATCAAAATTTTATTCCACTGGTTTCTTACATAGAAAAAAACGTCATGGTTAAGCTTAAATCAGAATTCTCCCAGCTATTTTCAGAATGGTTCTCCATGCTTGTTCCAGACACTTTCAATGTGAGACTAGACGACAACTTCACTCCCATAATTGAACAGCAGGATTATGAGCTGGATTATGCTTATCTTTCTGGAGGAGAAAGAACTGCAATTGCTCTTGCATACAGGCTGGCATTAAATCAAGTAATCAATTCCTTGCTGAGCAAGATAAAAACAAAGGATTTGGTTATTCTTGACGAGCCAACAGATGGTTTTTCAGAACAGCAATTAGATAAGATGCGTGGTGTTTTGGAAGAGCTTAACATTGGACAGCTGATTATAGTTTCTCATGAGCAGAAAATGGAAGGGTTTGTTGAAAATGTTATTAAGATAAACAAAAAAGAGTTTAATAGTGAAATAGGGAAATAGAAAAACTTATAAACATATCCTTCTCTTAAAAATCATACATTCTAATATGATTAGATGATTCTAAAATGGACGAAGAATTAAAAAAATCAATCCTCAAAACAGGCACAACAATACTTGGAATTGTCTGCAAAGACGGAGTTGTAATGGCTGCAGACAGGCAA
>JBFYLU010000039.1:0-9708 GCA_041305285.1 Nanobdellota archaeon | reverse complement strand
AACTTTCCAAGGAAAATGCAGAACTAATAAAACAGCATAACATGACAGTATATGGAAAGTTGAATGCAATCACACACAAGGTTTATCATTGCAATGATACTGGCTTGTTCTCTAATGAATTCATAAATGCTTTTTAGAATTATCACCTCTTTTTGAAGAGAATAGTTATAAGTAGATATTGCAGGTAGCCGAACAATGCTAAGAATTTTTATCTTCTTAATAATATTGTTTTATAAATAATTTGACAGAGTCAATTATGGATTATTAGTAAATAACTAAATCTTATACCTCAGCAAAACACCCATTCCACCAAGATTTTCAAACTGCTTTCCTTCTTCTGTCTCTGTTGAAACAACCTCAACTTTTGAGCTTATTCCAGCTGCAAGAGCTTTTAATTCCTTTGCAAGAGGTTTGTCAAGAGTTTTTGAAAGAACTAAAGTGTCAACTGCCCCGTATTCAAACGCCTTTCTTATTGCAGGCTCTTTAATCAATGCCAAGTCTGTTTCTCCAAGAGCCTTGAAGAATTTCTCTAAAACTTTCTTTTCATAAACTATTTCCTGTCCTGCAAGTATTTCCCTGCTTCTTTCAACAAGTTCTTTTAATCCAGACTCATCGCTTCCTCCAATATCCACTCTTCCAATTACCTTATCCTGAAGCTTTGTTGGAAGATACTCTCCATCAATAAATTCATCTTTGGTTGGAATAGGCCCTCCAATGATGATTCCTCCAAGTTTTGTATTTTCATAAAAAATAATTTTCATCTGCTCTGCAATTCTCTTGTAAAAATCTTTAGTTAAGCCTTCTGTGATTCTATGAAACCTCTGGCTTGATTGTCCTCCAGCCCTTACTTTGCTCGGAACACCAGAAGTCATTTTATGAAGAACCTCTATTCTCTTGCCTTCAAGAAGTCCGATAGTTGCTTCTTTCCTGTCCATCACTAATAATCCAAAAACTTCTGAAACTGCCATTTGCTCTCTTAATGGCTCCAAAACAAAATCCTTGTCACATCTGTACATTCTTACTTTCAATGGCATAGGAGGCTCAATATCCCACAATCTCAAGTCAGTCTGCCCTTCCACCTTTGAGATATTTCCTGCAAACAATGCCAAACCATTTTCAGGAGTTTTTTTTAATCCTTTTAAGTATCTGATTATTTTTTCAAGAGCATCTGTGACATTTTTTCTTGTTGAAGTTGACTTGATGTTCTTTGCAGTAGAGGTTTCAGCTTCAAGCTGCCTTTGGACTGCATTGGCGTCATAACCAGCAGAAACATAAACTGTAATCAATTCAGTGTGCCTGCCTTTGTATTTTTCCAGTTCAAGTATCTTTTCTTCAAGTTCATCCTTAGTTAAGGCTGTCATGATTATGTTAAAAATGCATGTTATTTAAAACTATTTAACAAACTCCACATTATCAAAGAATTCAAATTCCTTGTCCCCTGTAAGAAATTTAATCTTATTTTCAAGGGCAACAATATATCCCAAACAATCCACATAAGATAATCTTTTTTTAATATTATTTAATTTGAATTTAGAAGCCATAAAAATATTTTCATCATGGATATTAATTACCTTGGATTTAAATCTGTTAAAAAATTGTCTTGCAGTTAATTCATCAAAATCCTTTAAGAGAATATAATAAAACTCATAAAGATTATAAAGAGTAGTAAATAATTCTTCCCCAACATATTTTTCATAAGACTTGTTTCCTTTTACAATTTCAATTAAAGCATAGCTATCTAAAAAATAGCTCACTTTTCATCTCTCCTTATTTCGTCTTTAAAATTTTGAGAATTTATCTTCCATTTTTTTAATTTCCCGAATAAATCTTTTATACTGTCTTCTTTAGGAGAAATAAATATTTTAACTTCTTCGTTTTCTTTTAGATTTCCCTTAACCAAACTTTGAGGTATGACTATTCCAAAAGAATTTCCCCATTTTCTTAGTTTAGAGTTTAATTCAATCATGTATAAACAATATAATTATACTATATAAACATTTCTATTTAAAATCTACTCTAAATTGTTCGCCTTCTTTAATCTCAACAGCATTCATAACATCTTTTAAGTCACCAAGCAAATCTGAGATTCCTTCTATCTCTTCTTTAGCAAGAGTTAAGATTATTTCAGAATTCATTGCTTTTTGATTGTTTGTTTTCCATCTTCTAATTTGTTCAAGAACATTAACAAAACTTCCAAACTTGTGAACAACATCTAATTTCTTTTGCTCAATATTTTCTGGTTTAGGCCAATCAGAAATATGAATTGACTTGTCTTTTTCAAATGCTTTAAAATGAGTCTGGTAAATCTCTTCTGCAACAAAAGGCATGATTGGAGCAGTTAATTTCAAAATTGTCAAGAGAGATTGGTACAAAGTGTATTGAGCTGAAACTCTTTTTTCTCCTTCTCCTTTGTAAACTCTTTTTTTAACAATCTCCAGATAATTATCACAAAACATTTTCCAAAAAAACTGTTCAGTTTCAGATTTTGCCTTTGAATATTCATAGTTAGAAAAACTATCTGTAACCCCTTGAACCAATAGCCCTAATTTAGTTAAGAACATCTGATCAATCATTTCTAGTTTCTTTGGTTTTTTTCCATCAAAATCTTTCAGGTTCATAAAAACAAAATTAGATGCATTTAGTAATTTGTTGATAAACTTGGTTCCATTTACTAAATCCTTTTCTTGATAATCCAAATCAGCTCCAAGTTTGCTTCCTGCAGCCCAGAATCTTAATGCATCTGCCCCAAATTTTTCCATAACATCTTGTGGACGAACAACATTTCCCTTTGATTTTGACATCTTTTCTCCTCCAAGAGAAACATTTCCAGAAACAATAATATCGCTCCATGGAATTTTATTTTCATGCAAAAAAGATTTAACAATTGTATAAAATGCCCATGTTCTGATTATATCATGTCCTTGCGGCCTTAATGAATAAGGAATTTTTATTTTTCCTTTTGCCTGGGGAAGTTCAGCTGCAATCTGAGGAGTTAATGAAGACGTTGCCCAGGTATCAAAAACTCTTGTTTCAGGAACAGCTTCTTTCTTGCATTTCAAGCACTTCTTGCTTTTTTTCAAAGGGTCAACTGGAAGTTCTTTTTCTTCAGGAAGAATAATCTCTTTGCACTCTGGACAATACCAAACAGGAATAGGAACTCCAAAATGCCTGTTTCTTGAGATGCTCCAGTCCCATTCCAATCCCTCCACCCAATTATCATATCTTTTTTTCATATATTCAGGATACCATCTTATTTTTTCTGCCTCATTTAAAAGTATTTTTTTCTTGTCCAAAACTCTGATAAACCATTGATTTATTGGAAGAAATTCAATATCACATCCGCACTTGTCATGAACATTAACAACATGCCTAATCTTTTTTTGTTCTGTAATCAAATCTTGTTTTTTCAAGTCCTCTAGAATTTTTTTCCTTGCATCTTTGATTTTCAATCCCTTGTAACTACCTTCAGAGATAGTTCCGTCTTTGTTTAAGATAACTCTTGGAGCAAGATTATGCCTATTAATCGCGTCAACATCAAACCTATCTCCATAACTGCAAATCATTAAAACACCTGTTCCTTTTTCCATGTCAGCAGATTCATCAGCAAGTATTGGAACTTTATGATAAAACAAAGGAACTTCTGCTTCTTTCCCTAATAATTTTACATATCTCTTGTCCTTGGGATTTACAAAAATACCAACGCACGCTTCTAGTAATTCAGGTCTTGTTGTAGCAACAAGCAAATCTTTTCCCTCAACCTTGAATTTGATTGTTGAAAACAAAGATTCCTCTTCTTTATCTTCTAATTCTGCTTGTGCAATAGAAGTCTGGCATTCTGGACACCAGATTGTTGGAAACTCCTGCTGAAATGCTTCTCCTTTTTTAACTAACTCTATAAAAGACCTTTGAGAAATTCTCTGTGAATGCTCGTCAATTGTTGAATAATAAAGTTCATAATCAGCAGAAATTGAAAGATTAATAAAATCCTGTATGCAATCTGGAGTGACTTTTTTAAGAGTCTTTAAACACAGTTCAATAAACTCAGATCTTCCCATGTCCTTGCTTTTGACATTATTTATTTTTTCAATAAATCTTTCAGTAGGCAATCCATTGTCATCTGTTCCAAATGGATAAAAAATATTTCTTCCCTGCATCCTCATGAATCTTACTATAAAATCCTGCTGAGAATAAGAAAAAGCATGCCCAATATGCATTTTTCCTGAAATATATGGAGGAGGAGTATCAATGCTGTAAATTTTGCCTTTTTTTGCAGGATTAAATTTGTAGATTTTTTCCTTTTCCCAGTACTTTTTCCACTTCTCTTCCATTGCCTTGAAATCAACGCCTTTATTCTTCACAGCCATAACCTTTTTAAATCAAGGCACATTTTAAAACTTATGGCACAGAACTCAATGAACATGCCTTCAGGTTTTGGAGGATTAATGAGGTATAATGAAGAATATTCCAGCTTGATTAATCTTAAACCAACTCATGTGATTATCTTTGTTATGCTTATTGTAATCTTTAGATTGCTACTAGGAGTTTTCTACTAAAAATGTTTGGATTAGGCGGTTTAAACCCAAAAAAAATGCAGGCAGTAATGAAGCAAATGGGAATCTCTCAAAATGATATTCTTGCCTCAAAAGTAATAATTGAAAAACAAGACGGAAATGCAATAACAATAAACAATCCTTCTGTTGTAAAAATGACTATTCAAGGAAGCGACATGTTTCAGATACAGGGAGAGGTTTCTGAGTCTGAAACTCCAAGCATCTCTGAAGAAGATATTAAGACAATAATGGAAAAGACAGGCGCAAGCAAAGAGCAAGCACAAGAAGCTCTTGAAAAAACAGGTGATTTAGCAGAAGCAATAATGCAGTTATCTTAATCACCAAAATCAATATTAATCCTACGAACATCAAAGAGTATGAAAAAATTTCTTGAAAACATCTATGAAGCAGAAAGCATAATAAAAAGACTTGACCATATGACGTACATAACCTATCCAATTGTAAAAGACAAGAAACTGCTTCTTAAAATTCTTATTGAAACAAGAATTGCAATTGCAAGAATGATTAATTCAATACTCCAGTATGAATTTCTATTTAAAAGAATAAAACTCTACAAAACTCCAGAAGAAAACATGAAAACCTTCATTAATTACTGTGCTCCAAGGTACAATCTCAGCCAAAATGACATAAAACTAATAGTTAATTTGTTTGACATTGTGAATATGCATAAAAACAGCAATTTTGAGTTTAGAAAAGAGGAAAAACTAGTTATTTTAAACCAGAATTCACAGCCAAAAGTGATTTTTCTTGAGGATGTAAAGGAATTTGTAAGCCTTTCCAAGCAAATGCTGTCTAAAATAAGACAAGTCATGAGTAACTAAAGAGTAGGAAAGGTATAAAAAGCCCGGATACTATAGAAAATATGCTTCTAAAAAGAGTTTTTTTAGATGGATAGAATAATACAAGAAAAAATCAGTGCTGACCACCTACTTTATGTTAGTTTGAAATATACAAAGACTTGCGATGTAATCAAGAATCTTCTCATAAGATGGAGAAAAATGATTGAAATCGCAATAGAGCGGATTCTAAAGCATGCTAAAAAAAAGAAGAAAATCAAAAGCATCCCTCTTAGCCCTCTTGGAAAACTGGATGAAATCAAGAAATTATTCAAAAAAGATGCTGGTTTTATTGAAGTTATTGAGTTTTATGAAATGCTCAGAAAAATCGAAGAGCTTAGAGTTGAAAGAATAGGGGAATTCAGGAAAAATGTCTGCTTAAAAATTTTCTATCAAGGACAAGAAATAAATGTTAATCTTGAACAACTCAAAAAATACGCTGAGATGTTAGAAAAGTTTATAAGTACAATCAAACAATTTCTTCTAAAGTAAAGAACTAAAATTCTTTTACTTGAGCTGAAAATCAGCCCAATATACATTAAAATGCCGAAAATCATTGTAATTACATCTGGAAAAGGAGGAGTTGGAAAAACAACAACTGCGATTAATCTAGGTGCTGCAATGAATTATTTTGGAAAAGACGTGCTTATACTTGATGCCAATCTTTCAACCCCAAATGTTGGACTTCATTTAGGCAGTCCAGAAGTGCCAATTAATTTAAATCATATTTTAAGTGGAAAAGCTGATGTTTTTGAAGGTGTTTATGAGCATGAATCTGGAATCAAGATAATTCCATCTTCCTTGTCAGTCAAGGAACTTTCAAGATTAAAGCCAGAGAGACTTTTAAGATACAAAAAGGATTTCAAGAAAGTTGCAGATATAATCATTGTTGATTGTGCTGCTGGATTAGGGAATGAAGCAAGTTGTGCAATAAAACTTGCAGATGAAGTGATTCTTGTTACAAACCCAGAAATGCCTGCTCTTACAGATGCATTAAAAACACTAAAAGTAGCAGAACAATTCAACAAGCCAATAACAGGAGTAATTGTAACAAAAGTCAAGAAAGATGACATTGAACTGCAGCCAGCAACAGTAAAAGACATGCTTGAAGCTCCTATTTTAGGAATGGTTCCAGAAGACGACAGTGTTAGAGAGTCTCTTAATCTTAAAAATGCAGTTGTTCACACTCATCCAAAATCAAATGCTTCTCGTGCTTACAAAGAAATCGCAGCTCAGCTAATCGGCGCAGAATATGATTCAGAAGAAGACCGGGAAAAGTTGCTTGCAAGACTTTTAAGAATTCTTGGGTTTGCTAAAAAAGAAAAAGAAGATTAACTAATCTTGCTTCCTTCTTCAATATCCTTTTCAGGTGTGAGCAAAATAACCTTGCTGTGTTCTTTGTTTGATGCAGCCAAAAGCATTCCCTGGCTTTCAATTCCCTTTAACTTTCTTGGAGCAAGATTAGCAACAATTATTATTTTCATTCCTTTCAAATCTTCCTTGGAATAATGCTCTTTGATTCCAGCGCAAATAATTCTTTCTCCAAGCTCTCCAACATTTATTGTGAGTTTGTAAAGCTTGTCAGCTCCTTCAATATCCTCAACTTTTTTTATTTTAGCAACTCTTAAATCAAGCTTTGCAAAATCTCCATACTCAATTATTCCGTCCATTTTATTGCAGTTTCTCCTCATTAATTGATTTGTCAATTATTCTTTTAAATATTTCTCTTACAAACTCCCTTTCAATTCCCTTTTCATCTGCTAACTTATCCAGATTCTCATAAATTTCTTTTTCTCTGCTGGCATCAACTATTGGAATTCCCATTTGCTTTTTTCTTTTTCCAATTTTCCTGACTAAGTCCATTCTCTTGTTTAATAAATCAAGAAGCTTGGAATTAATCTCATCTATTTTGCTTCTCCATTCAACTATTTTTTCGTCCATTATTCTATTTTCTTAAACAAAATCTCTCCTTTAATAATTTTCTTGGCTGAAAACTGCTTAGTTATTTTTTCAGCTGAATCTGGAATAAAACAACTCAAGAGCCTTGCAATTTCCAAGATGCTTTCCTTTAATTCAAACAACACTTTCTTGTCTTTGGTTTCCCATGGCTTTTTTCCCTGCACATACTCATTGCATTCATCAATAAACGCAAAGATTTCATTAAGAGCCTTGTCTAATTGATAAGAATCCATTAATTTTTCAATCTCTTTAAGCTTCAGCTTTTTCAATAATTTATTTTCAGTTTTTTCAACTCCATATTTTTCAATTAATCCAGAAACTCTTGCAACAAGATTTCCCAGTTTATTAGCAAGCTCATTATTGTATCTGTCAATAAGAGATTTTTCTGTAACATCTCCGTCCTCTCCAAAAGAAATATTTCTAATCATGAAATATCTTACTGCATCAGCCCCATACTTTTTAGTTAATTCCACAGGGTCAAGAACATTGCCCAGACTTTTGCTCATTTTATGCCCGTCTACTGTGAAATATCCATGAATAAATAATGTCTTAGGCAGTTCATAATCTAAAGCCAATAATAATGCAGGCCAAACAGTAGAATGCACTCTAAAAATATCTTTTGCCATTAATTGCAAATCAGCAGGCCAAAACTTGTCAAACTTATTATTTATTTTCAACCCAGAAACATAGTTCCAAAAAGCATCAGGCCAAACCCAAGTGCAGTGATTTTTATCAAAAGGCAGAGGAATCCCCCAATAAACCTTTTCTTTTAATCTTGAAATAGAAACATCTTCCAGTCCTCCTTCAATAAAAGTAATTATTTCTTTTCTTCTTTTTTCTGGAAGAATCTCATATTTTCCTGTTTTGATTAATTTTAGTAATTTATCCTGGAACTTGGAAAGCTTAAACAAATAAGCTTCTTCTTTTTTTAGTTCAGGAACAGTTTTATGAAGAGGGCATTTTCCATCAATCAAATCTTTTTTTGTAAGATACTGTTCGCATCCAACACAATAATAAGACTCATAATTCCCTTTGTAGATTAGTTTTTTATCATACAGCTCCTGAAGCATCTTTTGAACTTCTTTTTCATGCTCTGGGTTTGTGGTTCTTATAAAATAATCATTTGAAACATTAAGCAAATCAAATGCCTCTTTCCATTTCTTTACAATCTCATCAACAAATTCCTTTGGTTTTTTGCCTGTTTTTTCAGCTATCTCCTGTATTTTTTGTCCGTGCTCGTCTGTTCCAGTCAAGAAAAAAACCTCTTTTCCCTTTTGCCTATTCCATCTGGCAAAAATATCAGCAGAGATTGTAGTATATGCTCCTCCTAAATGAGGAACTGCATTAGTATAGTATATTGGTGTTGTAACATAAAAAGTGTTTTTCTTTGCCATATTCCCTAAAATACAGCCTCTTATTTAAATCTAATTATTCTTTCTTCTTTATCTCGCCCAAAACATACTCTTCCAAGCTTTCAATCCCGCCTTCATGCCTTTCATAAAGCCTGTGATCTCTTTTTCTATTTCCATTGTAAATCTTTCTTAACTGCCATTCTTCAAGCTTCTTAGGTGAATAGAACATCATTAACTGATAATGCAAATTTCCAGCTTTCCCGTCTCTTTCCTGCGATTCATCAACAGGTGCTAATTGTTCAACAACTCTTGATGAAATTACTCCAATTTCTCTGCTATCATTTATTACAACAAAGAAGTATTGCGCTCTTTGTTCCTGGGGCTGAGCTCTAAAATTCCACCATAATTGTCTTTCCATAGGTTTTATCTCTATGCCTTGTTTATAAGTTTTGCTATAATAAATAAAAAAAATAAAAATAAAGTTTTTATATTGCCTGCTCAAGCAAGATGCTTCTTTCAGTTTCTTCTCTTTTTCTTGCCATTTTTCTTGATATGTCCATAAGCTCTGGGTAAAGTCTTTCAGCAGTAGCTGGAGTGAATCCTAAATCAGTCATCACACTCATGTAATCAACTGAAGTAACCTTGCATCCATCATTCATCCCAAAATAAAGATACTTTTCTCTTACTGTTCTTTGCTCTTCTATGTATCCTCTCAAAATCTGCCCATATTTTGGAAATTGTTCTGCAAATTTTTCAATTCCTTCTTTTACTCCTCTTGCTCTCATTTCATCTTTGCTTGAAACTCTTGCCCATACTCTATCTCCAATGAAACTTCCTTTTGGAAGTTCTACAGCTTGTGCTAGTTTTGGCTTTCTTCTTTTGAGCTTTCCAGACATGCTTGAAATTGGCTTGTCAATCCTGTCAGCAGCAATCAATTCAATTACCTGTCTTTCAAGTGTTTCGTTTTCCATTTGTTTTTACCTCCATAAT
>JBFYLU010000038.1:0-3871 GCA_041305285.1 Nanobdellota archaeon | reverse complement strand
AAATTGCTTGAGTATTATTAGTTGGGTCTCTGTCTATATCTAAATACATGCCCTCATTACTAACATAAAAATCTGCAATTGCCTGAACAACTGCTTCTTTGTCTGTAATTTCATCGTCCCTTATCTCTACTAAAACTTGGAATAAAGCATCTCCATATCCTCCTGTTTCATTAAGATCCCTATATTCTCCAAAATAACTATCACATTCATGGCTATCATTACCTAATTCTAATTCCATTAACTCACAATTTCTTTCAAGAACATCACTATCAACCCATATCAAATCACCAAAATCCTCCTCAATCAAAACCTCAGAACTATTAAGAACATTTCCAGTAATTCTAAAAAAATCAGAAAAAAATCCAGCAGAAATAAATGATAAGGATATAATTATTGCTAACAACAAAACAAAAAACAGTCGCGAATTACCTCTCTTCATACATTAACTATGCAAAAAGGCTTTTATAAATATTTTTATTATAGAACATCAATCCGGAATTAAGGAATACATGCTGTATTTCTTTATTTTAGCCAAATCAATCACATCTTTCAGCTTAACATCCAGGATATTTTTTTCAAAATCATAAAAATCTTCTGCATTTCCATCAATCTCATATAATAATAGCGCAGTAAGCACTTCTTGTGAATCTTCCATTGCTATTTTATAATTTCCAATAATTTGTTTTTTAACTTCATTAAATTCTTTTTCACTCAAATCTTTTGAAACTTTTTCAAATTCTTCTAAAATTAATTGCTTGACTTTTTCAACAGCGTCTTTGGTTGTTCCAACATAAATATAATTCTGAGCATAATCTTTTGTGAGAATTGTTTCCCCCTTTATTGCATATGCTAAATTTCTTTTTGACCTTATCTCAGAAAAAAGTCTTGAAGACATTCCATCTGCCATTAAAGTTCCTAAAACTTTTGCAGCATATGCTTTTTTATTTCCAAGTAAAGGAGTGTGGTAAGCAAAAACAAGATTTGCCTGGTCTATCCCTTTTCTTGTCTCGGTTTTTATTTCATCTTTTTTCTTAACCTCAAATTTTGGAATACTACTTTTTTCACTTCCAAAATTTTTTTCTGCAAAATCAACTATCTTTTCAAAATTAGCGTCTCCAACAACAGCAAGAATCAAATTATTTGGGGTATAAGCTTGCTTGAATTTTTTCAGCATCTTCTCCCGAGTAATAGAATTCATTGTCTTAATTGTTCCAATCAGGGGCATTCCAAACGGAGGCTCATATAATGCCTGGTGAATCTCATCAAACACATGCAACCGAGGATTATCATGATACATTTTTATTTCTTCAAAAATAACTTTTCTTTCTTTTTCTATTTCTTTTTCATCAAACTTAGGATTCTTAATCATGTCACTAAGCACATCAAGTGCAATATCTATTCCCTCGCTAGGCATCTTGCACCAAAATGCAGTAAGTGACTCTGAAGTAAAGCCATTTAATTCTCCTCCATTTCTTTCAATCTCTTCTGCAATTTGTTTTGAATTTCTTTTTTCAGTTCCCTTGTATAAAAGATGCTCTATGAAATGAGAAATTCCTTTTTCTTCAGCAGTTTCATTTACTCCCCCATTCCTGACAGCAACAGCAACACTTACAATTGGAAGGGCTCTTTTTTCAAATAAGATTGTTAATCCATTTTTCAAAATCTTTCTTTTAAAATTATTTTTCATAATTTACTATCCAAAAATCCAATAAAAAAATCCAGCTGCAACAACAAGGATTGCCATTATAATTAATAGCCATTTAATCCATCCGCCTTGTTTTGGCTCTGCAACTCCATTTGCTACCTTTGGTTGTGAAACCTGGGTTTGCATTCCTGATTGCTGAAATTGTGTGTCCATTTTATTTCCCTCTATTTTATTATAAAAGAATAATAAAGCATCTTTATAAAATTATTTGCTTTGAAAAACCAGGTATCTTTCGCCACCCAATTCAAAATCATCCAAAATCTTAAAATTTTCCCCAATAAAATTAATAAACCATGTTCTTTTAGCCTTAAACTTGGTTTGTTTAATCAAGCTCCTGGTTGCAAAACTCACAACAACTCTGTTTGCCAAGGGAGCAATCTCTTTTAATAAGGTTTTTGAATAATCTCTTTTCAGCATTTCAAGAGAATCAAGAGTCTTAAATAAAAAAATAACTTTAGGTTCTTTAATCTGCACTAGATATTTTTTAAGCTTGTCTAATTCAAATAAACTCAGGTGTATTGCATGTGCCTTTTCCAATCCCCTTGTTTTAAAATAATAATTCATTAAATCCACTAATTGTCCCATTGCTTCTATTCCAATATAATAAACTTGCCGAGGAATGTGATTATAATAAGAAAACCCATTTATCCCTGCTCCCAAATCAAAAATAGTCATTTCCTTGCCAATAAAATCCTTAAGCAATCTCTTATATATCTCATCATAATAAGGAAGCCTCTCTCTTGTAGAAAGATGTTTTCTTAAAACCCAATCTGGCTCCTTGTCCTTTAAAGATAATATCTTTTTGCTTGTAAAAGCAGAAAAAACTTTTCTAAGCAAATCTCTAGTTAATCTTATCTTTTCTTCATCACTTACTTGCCTTTTTTCAAAAATACTAAAAGCCATTTCAACATCTCTCCTTGGCAAATGTGAAAAATCTTTTTTCTTGGTTATTTCTTCATAAATTTCTTTTTCCATAATATTATTAAAACAAGACTTGCTTAATAAATTAACTAAAAGTAGGTGTCATGCGATTTTCATCAGAGGCAATTTAAAAAATCGCCTTTCAGAGCAGAGAGGAAAATCGAAAAAAACCTAGAGGTTGTTTTCAAATGCCAATAAACGCTCACCCAGAATATATCTCAGCAGAAAAAGAATATGCCTTAGCCCAAAGCCTTGAAGAAAGAATTGAAAAATTAAAAAAAATGATTTCAGTTGCTCCGAGTCATAAGGGTGCTGAAAATCTGCGTGCACAATTAAGGGGCCGTCTTAAAAGATTTTTAGAAAAACAAGAAAAAGGCAAAAAAACAGGCAAATCAGGAAAATCAGGAATAAAAAAAGAAGAAATGCAAGCAGTGATTATTGGTTTTGCAAACTCAGGCAAATCTATGCTATTATCTGAATTAACAAATGCAAAGCCAATAATAAGCGATGTTAAATTTTCAACCACATTTCCAATAGTGGGAATAACAGATTATCTTGGAACAAGCATTCAGCTAATAGAAAACCCAGCAGTTGAGTCTGAATACTATGATAAAGGATTGTCCAATACAGCAGACACCTTGATTATTATTATAAAAGAACTGGATGAAATATCTCAAATACAAAAATATCTTGAAAAATCAAGGGCAAAGCAAATAATTGTTTTTAACAACATAAATAACCTGAAAGATGAAAGAAAACTTTCTGCAACACTCTCATCAAAAAAATATAATTTTGTGATAATCTCTGCAAAAGACAAAAAATGGAAAGATGAATTAAAAAATAAGATTTTTCAGAGTTTTGATAAAATAAGAGTATACACGAAAGAACCAGGAAAAGAACCATCAAAAAAACCAATCATCCTAGAACCAAAAGCAAATGTTGAAGAAGTTGCAGAAAAAATATTAAAAGGCTTGGCAAAAAAAGTAAAAGAAACACGAATTTGGGGCCCGAGTTCAAAATTTCCAAGGCAAAAAGTAGGATTAAAACATGAATTAAAAGACATGGATATTGTGGAGTTTAAAACAAGATGAGAAAAGATATTATTTTTGAAACACTAGTAATAATTGCAATAACTGCTTTGTTTGTTTTGAGTATTATTTATAGAAAGCAATTAGAAGCCTGGGCAACAAAAGAAGTATTAATCTATGGTATGATTATGATTTTTATAATTTCCTTTCTTTTGGA
>JBFYLU010000037.1:0-6135 GCA_041305285.1 Nanobdellota archaeon | reverse complement strand
GTGAAAAAGAAAAATCTTTTAAACTAATCATATCTTTTATTTTAAGCCTGCGTCAGGTTGACGCCTGCATAGCTCAGTGGTAGAGCGACTGCCTTGTACTAAAGTTTAATATTCAAACATTAAAATTAACAAGTTAGCAGTAGGTCGCCGGTTCAAATCCGGTTGCAGGCTTTTTTTAAAAAATGTGGCAGGATTATATAATTACATTAAGTGTTCTTGCTTTTAGCTATGCTCTTATCCCCCAAATCTATCAGGGTTTTAAGAAAAAGAAAGGATATATTAATTTACAAACTTCCGCAATAACTGCAATCGGAATGTATGTTCTCACATTTACCTATTTTACATTAGAACTCTATTTCTCAACAATTATGGTTTTTATAACTGGAACGCTTTGGGGAGTATTATTTGTCCAAAAAGTTTTATACAAATAATCACTCAACAATATAATCTGCCTTATTATCCTCGACAAGTATTTTTGCTATATTTTTTGAAAGATTTGCAATCTGCCCTTTTTCAAAAGGCCCCATTTTCTTTCCATCCAAATCCATCAGTTCTTCAATATCTTCCTTGAAAACAATTAAATCATTATTCTCAGTTTGCTTTTCTTTTCCATTAAGAAGCTCGCTTATTTTTTTGTCAGAAACTTCAATGCCCTTCATTAATTCCTCAAACATTTCTTTTTCAAGAGTCAGCATATTCTCAAAATCCTGCTTTGATATCCCTGTTTCTGCTGCAATAAGCACAAGATTAAGTATCTTTTTTCTTCTTCTAAGCATTAATTCCTTGAATAAAGTTATTGCGTTTTCCAGCTGTTTTTTTGTCTTAACTATTACATCTGAAAAGATATCATCTTCCTTGGAAGCTATTTCCTTTTTTTCCTTAAGATACTCAGAAACTTCAAGAATAAAGTTTTTATTAACAGGCTGCAATTGTTCAGAATAACGCTCTTTCCTGGCTGCTTCGTAGATATCATTATAGGTAATCATATTATTCCAAGAAAGCTTGTATTTTTAATGATTGCTATGATTTAATTAAGTCATTCTAAAGTTATAGTTAAAATTATAAACATTTAAGGGCTTCTTGTAGCATGTTCGGTTTTTTAAAGGAAAAAATAGCAAATTGGACAAAGAAAATAGTCCAAAGAGAAGAAGAAAAAGAGCCAGAGGAAGTGCCAGAAGAAGACAAGAAAAAAATAAAAGAAGTAGTTAAAAAAGCAGAGAAAAAGCAAAAGCCAAAAAAAGAAGTCTTAAAAGAAGCAATTGAATCAGAGAAAAAAGAAATCCAAGAAAAAAAAGAAGAAAAAGGATTCTTCCAGAAACTTGCTGAAAAAATACAAAAAATAAAAATAACTGAGGAA
Organism: Nanobdellota archaeon; assembly: GCA_041305285.1. GTDB lineage: Archaea > Nanobdellota > Nanobdellia > Pacearchaeales > GW2011-AR1 > WJLC01. The sequence continues at coordinate 4,778 of JBFYLU010000037.1, read as the reverse complement.
GAGTTTGCAAATTATTCAGAAGAATTAGAAATGCTTTTATTAGAAAACAATGTTGCCTTGGAAGTTGCTGAAAAAATTATAAAAGAATTAAAAGAAAAAGTTGTTGGCAAAGAGCTCTTGAAAAAAGAAATTGAATTTGAAATAAAGGACTCTTTAAGGGAAATAATAGAAGAAATACTAATAACTCCTTTTGACTTGGTTGAACAAATAAAAAACAAAAAAGAAAAGCCATATGTGATGCTCTTTTGCGGGGTTAATGGAACAGGCAAGACAACAACAATAGCAAAAATTGCAAACTGGCTAAAGAAAAAGAACATTTCATGCATACTCGCTGCAGCAGATACATTCAGGGCAGCATCAATAGAGCAGATAAAACTGCACGGAGAAAAACTTGGAGTTAAGGTTATTTCCCATGACTATGGAAGTGACCCAGCTGCAGTTGGATTTGATGCAATAAAATACGCTGAAAAAAATCATATTGACTGCGTTTTGATTGACACTGCAGGAAGAATGCATACTGCAAAAAATCTTATGTCACAAATTGAAAAAGTGGCAAAAGTCACAAAAGCAGACTCAAAAATATTTGTGGGAGAATCAATAACTGGAAACGATGCAATAGAGCAAGTAAAAAATTTTGATTGGGCAGTTCAGATTAATGGAATAATTTTAACAAAAGCAGATATTGATGAAAAAGGCGGAACAGCTCTTTCAGTAGGATATGTAACAAAAAAACCAATTTTATTTCTTGGAACAGGCCAGGAATACGACAAAATAGAACCGTTTGACAAAAGGAAATTTGTGGAAAAACTTGGCTTGGAAGCTTAATCAAAAAACAAAACCGCAAATTTATTAACCCCAAAAAAACTACTACTTTTATAAGGGAAGTTGACTGTTAAGAAACCGTAGGTGTCTTACATATGTTAGAAAGACTTGGACAAGTATTAAAGAAAACAACAGACAAGATAGCTAATGCTATATTTCTTGATAAAAATCTTGTTGATTCAATAATTCGTGAATTGCAGAGAGCACTGATTGAAGCAGACGTGAATATTCAGTTAGTAAAGCAACTAAGCGACAAGATAAAAAAAGCAGCTCTTGATGAAAGAATCAAAGGCATAGAAAAAAAAGAGCATATAATCAAGCTTCTTCATGATGAATTAGTAGCTATCCTTGGAGAAAAAAAGCAGTTAAAACTTAAAAAAACTCAAAACAGGATAATGCTCCTTGGTTTGTATGGTGCAGGAAAAACAACTACCATCGCAAAACTAGGAAACTATTATGCCAAAAGAGGAAATAAAGTAGCTCTTATTGGATTAGATGTTCATCGTCCAGCAGCAAAAGAGCAATTAAAACAGCTTGGAGAAAAAAACAATCTTGCAGTTTTTGTTGACATGAAAGAAAACAATGCAATAAAAACATGGAAAAAACTTGAAAAATCAAAAGAATTAAACGAATACAACTTGCTTTTAATTGACACAGCTGGAAGACATAGCTTAGACAAGGAACTAGTCACTGAAATAAAATCCCTTGGAAAAGAAGTCAAGCCAACTGAAACTATTTTAATAATGCCAGCAGATATTGGGCAAGCTGCTAAAAAACAAGCAGAAGATTTCAAAACTGCACTAGACATTTCTGGAGTAATAATAACAAGAATGGACTCAACTGCAAAAGCAGGAGGTTCATTAACAGCATGTGCTGAAACAAATGCAGGAGTATACTTCATAGCAACAGGAGAAAAAATTAATGACATTGAAGAATTTAATCCAGAATCATTTTTATCAAGGCTTTTGGGAATGGGTGACTTGCCTGCATTAATGGAAAAGATTCGTTCTGTTACAGGAGAAAAAGACCAAGAAGAAATGCAAAAAAAGATTGAAGAAGGAAAAATAAGCCTCGAAGATGTAATCGAACAAGTCAAGTCAATGAATCAATTAGGAGGGTTGGATAAAATAAAATCATTAATCCCTGGACTTGGAAATGCAAAAATTCCTGAAAATGCTCTTGAATCCCAACAAGCAAAAGTTGCAAAATGGGAGCACATACTTAAATCAATGACAAAACAAGAAAGAGAAAACGCAGATATTTTTGAAAAACAGCCCTCAAGAATAGCAAGAGTTGCAAAAGGAGCAGGAGTCAATAACACTGATGTTAAATCTTTGTTAAAGCAATACAATCTTTTAAGAGACATGCTTAAAGGAGGCATGGGCGACATGTCTCAAGGGATGTCTCCTCAACAAATGCAGAAATTAATGAAAAAGTTCGGCAAAAAGAAATTCATGAAATTTTAATTCTAATTAAATCCAGTTTCCAGTAGCAGTTCCTGTATTACCCTTCACAGTTATTCCAGTTGATGTTGCAGTAGCAGTTGACTTTCCTTTTACAGTTCCAGAAGTTTTAGAACATGTTGCAGTTATGGAATTAACCCAACCAGAATCACAATTTCCACTTCCACTGCATCCAGTTGTCCAAGCTCTTGTTTTTACTATTCCATCCTCAATTTTAGTCTGTCCAAATGCAGTGATATAACAAACACTCCCAGTTATATAGGTAACATTTGCAGTGGCATTGGCTCCATCTTTAAACACAACCCCAAAATTTCCAAAATAAAATAAATGTCCTCCGTTAAAAATATTTTCGCATCCAGTTCCATCACTCTTGCAAACCCCATTAATCTCCCCAGCACTATGCCCCATAACACTTGGCTGATTTCCTCCATAGGCATAAACAATTCCTCCTGCTAAAATAAACATAATCCCGAATGCAATCATTGCATGCATTTTATTAATATTAATATTAATTTTCATTTTAATTCTATCCTAGCTTAGTACAGATTGCATAAATCTTTCCACTGCCATAACATTTTCCATCTGTTGAAGCATATGCTGATGAAGTCAAAGAATCACTGCTTCCACACCCAGTAAGTTCATAACCAGAAGGACAAGCAAGACCACTAGATCCACTAACAAAAGTTGTTTGCAAGCCTATTCCACTAAGACTAACTTCTCCAGAACTATGTCCAAAAACTGCAGGATTTGAAGTCCCATAAGCATATACTAAACTCCCTGCTAAAAGAAATATAATACCAAACGCAATCATTGCGGTTTTTTTATTAAAGTTAATTTTTATTTTCATTTTAATTTAATCAAGTTTAGCACAAGTAACCCAAACATTGCCATCTCCATCAAACCAACCCTTACAGCACTCTCCAGTTATTGGATAACTATAAGATTTTGAATCTCCAGACTCTCCACAACCAACTCTTTTCCAGCCAGAATCACAACATATCGTAGGCCCTGATCCTTCAGAACTTCTTTTAGTCATTGTTTGAAAGCTTCCATCTAAGTTTATTTCTCCAGCACTATGTCCAAAAGTTGAAGGACTTGAGGTTCCATAAGCATATACTAAACTCCCTGCTAAAAGAAATATAATACCAAACGCAATCATTGCGGTTTTTTTATTAAAGTTAATTTTTATTTTCATTTTAATTTAATCAAGTTTAGCACATAAAGCATAAACAGCGCCATCTTGTCCAGGCCCTATAATTGCCCTACAGCACTCTCCAGTTGTTGGATAACTATAAATTACTGTAGCCCCAGACTCTCCACAACCAGTTCTTACCCATCCAGAATCACAGCAAATAGACGCAGACATTGTTTTCTGACTAGAAGCTTTATAAGTTGTTTGAAAATTTCCACCAAGATTAACTTCTCCAGAACTATGTCCAAAAGTTGAAGGACTTGAGGTTCCATAAGCATAAACTAAACTTCCTGCTAAAATAAATACAATTCCTATTGCAATCATTACATAGAATTTATTAATATTCACCTCTATTTCCATGATAAAAGTATCAAACCAAATTTTATAAATATAACTATTTTAGAACATTATGGAAAAAATAATACATGCGACTTTGGAAGGAGGCAATGAAAAAAAGTCGCCTTTCAGTGCTTCGAGGAAAGAGCGCGAGAGAAATCAAAGGGTTCTCTCGCAGGGTGCTGAAGCAATAATTTGTTTGGATTCAGATAAAAGTAAAATCATTAAAAAAAGAATAAAAAAATCCTACAGAATTCCAGAACTTGATGAAAAAATCAGGAAACTAAGAACAAGAAGTGAAGCCAAGCTTTTGAAAAAAGCTTCAGAGATAACAGCAATTCCAGGAAATGTAAAAGAAAATGAAAAAACAAAAGAAATCTCAATGGATTTCATTGACGGAATAAAGCTTTCAGACAAGTTAAATGATTTTCCTTTGGAGGAACAAAAAAATATTCTTAAGGAAATTGGAAAAGCAGTTGCAAAGCTCCACAATGCAGATATAATTCACGGAGACTTGACAACAAGCAATATGATTTTCAAGAATGGAGAAATATTTCTTATAGATTTTGGCTTGGGTTTCATAAGCTCAAAGCTTGAAGACAAGGCAGTTGACATTCATGTTCTCAAAGAAGCTCTTGAAGCAAGGCATTTCAAGAACTGGAAAGAATTATTCAATGAATTTGAAAAATCCTACAATAAAAAAGATGTTCTTGAAAGATTAAAGGCAGTTGAAAAAAGGGGCAGATATAAACACTAAAGCTAAATTTTTTGGGAAAAAATTAGGGGCAGATATAAGCATTAGAAAGATTTCAACTCACTCAAAGATTATCTCTCAATAACCTTGTCTCCAAAGATAATAGTCGAAGGTTTTCCAGATAATTTTCCTTTGTCAATCATCCAATTAACTTCATCAAGAATCTCTTTTTTAACTTCATTAATGCTTAAAGCAAAAGGCTCCCCAGAAA
>JBFYLU010000036.1:0-3327 GCA_041305285.1 Nanobdellota archaeon | reverse complement strand
TTATTTAGAAATAATGTCTTAGTTTTTATAGATTTATATTAAGAATTGTGTATAATTGAAAAATTATGAATTACTTATAGTTCTTCAAAGCTTCTTTGACATTCTTCAAAAGCATGTCCATGCTTTGGTCTAATTGCTCTTTGTTTTTTGTTCCTGTGCAAACAAGCTTTCCATTGCTGAACAACAAGAAGGTTGCATTTGGTTCTATTAGCTTGTAAACCAAACCTGGAAACTGTTCTGGCTCGTATTCTGTGTTTTCCATTTCCAAAGCTAAGAAGTTAAGATTAAGTTTTAAGTTAATTTCACCTGAAGCAACAATGTTCTGAACTGTTATTTTAGGTTTTGTTGTTATTTTAACATTTATTTTTTTAAGTTGTTTTATTACTGCTTGTATTACTTCCTTGACTTGAGCAATTGACTTAGTTCCTGTGCATACTAAATTGCCTGATGAGAATACTAAAACAGCTGATTTTGGCTCTTTAACCCTTAAAACAAGTCCTGGAAAGGTTTGAGGATTATACTCTGTGTTTGGCTGAGTTCTTGCAAGCTTTGTCAAAGGAACTGGTTTTCCAAGAGAAGCAGTCGCAACAATGTTTTGTATCTTGTATGTGGATTCAGATTTTGTCATTTTAAATACAATTTCTTATTTATAAAGGGTTTTTTGGCTTTATAAAGCTTTTTGAGGGCTTCGACGACAGGCAGAATATTCTCCCTTGATTGATGGCTCATAATCGACTTTGTCAGATTACTCGTTTAAATGAGTTATTAAAATAAAGACTTTTTTATAGCATTGAGAGGCTATTTAAGAAATTATCAAAAAGAGGTGATAAATTATCCATATCTCCAGTTACGTTTTTGATTGTCAAAATCTTTTTCAATTTCCTTTAAATCTGCAACCTCGCTTAGTGGCTTGTCTGGCCTTAAAGCAGTGAATCGTGGAAATCTTAATGCCCATCCAGAGTTGTAATTTGGAGAACGCTGGATTTCCTGATATGTAACTGAAACAACTATCTTTGGCTTGATTTTGACTTCTTTTCCTTGCTCTTTTGTAATTAATGGAGTAAGAGCTTTTGTTAGTTCATCAAATGATACTCCTCCGACTTCTTCTTCTGATTTTTCCTTGATTCCTGTTCCTACTTTTCCTATTTCCAAAAACTCTCCTTTATCTTTTCCCCTGCATCCTAGAATAAAGCTTGACATCCATCCGCTTCTTTTTCCAGTTCCATACTCTGCTCCAATAATCACTAAATCCAAATCTCTTTCTTCTGGCTTTACTTTAATCATGTGGCCTACTCTTTTTCCTGGCTGATAAACTGTATCCAGGCTTTTCATCATTATTCCCTCTTGATTGTCCTTTAGTGCAGCTTTGTAAAATGCTTCTGCTTTTTTTTCATCATCAGTTATAATCATTTTTGAAGGGATTATTTTATACTTGTGAGGCTTTACAATTTCTCTTACTAATTTTGCCCTGTCTTTGAATGGAACATCTATTTGTGATTTTCCATTATAGTAAAGAACATCAAAAATATTTAATTCAACTGGAAGCTCTTTTTGAATTTTTTCAATATCATATTTTCTTCTTATTCTTTGAGAGATATGCTGGAATGGCTGATATTCTTTAGTCCTGGAATCATAACCTACTGCTTCTGAATCAAGAATAAAATCTTTTCCATGAACATACTTGTTTATGTAATCAACAACTTCTGGAAACTGATTAGTCACATTTTCCAAACGCCTTGTGAATAACTTTAGTTCTTTGCCTTTTTTATGGATAATCATTCTAAAGCCATCATACTTGTATTCTACTGCGCATGGTTTTCCAACCATTTCAAAACCTTCTTTTATTGTTTTTGCTTTTTGCGCAAGCATTACTTTGATTGGCTTTCCTACTTCTATATGAACTGATTCGAGCTCTTTTATTTTCCCTTTTCTTGACATTGAAAAAATAGAAGCAATGTCATTGGCTCTATCAAGGGCTCTTTGGATTTTCTCTCCTGATTCTTCTTCATTCTTGAAAAAAGCCTTGTTTATTGCGTCTCTTATTGTTGATTCTTGCACTCCGATTCTTAAGTCTCCGATAAGTGTTCTTATAAGATATTTTGCTTCTATTGGAGATGCAGAGGTTAATAGTTCTGTGATTAATGAAAGTTTTTTGCTGACTGTTCCTTTTCCTTCAAGTTCTGCGAGCTTTTGAAAATTTTCAAGAACTTTGGAGGTTGTTATTATATGACTATGAAGAGTGGATTGCTTTTTGTGCCTTGTTAATTCTTCAGCAACTTTTCCTAAATCCCCTATTTTTTTCCATTCATTAATTACTTTGTCTTTTTCAGTGCCTGTTGATTTTGAAATTGCCTGTATTGCAATTTGATTGCTTATTCCTATTTTTTTCTCACTGTATTCTGGAAAAACACTTCCTAAAAGAAGAAAGGTTACATCCTTGTCTTCTTCTGGCAATATCCCAAGAAATTTTGCAAGAATTTCTGTTTTTTCAAGTCGTTTTGTTGTTGAAGATAGTTCTTCATAGACTTCTGCTAGTTTTTGATATCTCATTTGTAAGACACCTGCGGTTTCTTGACAGTCAACTTCCCTTTAGTTGTCCATAATCCGTGAATGTTGCAGTACATTCTTGCTTTTTTTATTTCTGATTTAATTGGGAAATATGATTCTGGTTTTTCTCCTGGTTTTAGCCATTTTCTAGAATAGCCTTTATCAGTTGATATTTCCACCCATTCAATGTAGTGGTTTTCTTCCATTGGGTGAGCAATTTTTCCAATCTTGACTAAAACTCCTTCAGGATTTACTTCAATTACTGGAGAGTGTTTTTCAGCGTACTGCCCTTTATCTTGTTCTTTTTGGAGAATCATCTCTTTTCCACAGCAGACTAGTTTTCCAACTCCTGTGTGAATAATTTCAACTATATTCCCACAAATTTCACATTTGTAGATTTCTTTTAAATTAGTCATTTTATCCTGATAATTCTTCAACTTCTTTTTTTCCTTTTTCTAGTTCCTTTACTTGCTCTTTATCTATTTCAAGAAGCAAAGCCTGGAATTCTCCCATGTGAGTTTTTTCTTCTTTTGCTATGTCAAGGAGACTTGCCTTTATTCTTTTGTTTGCTGTGGATGAAGCAAGCTGTTCATAAAGACTTACTGCATCAAGTTCAGCAATCATGCCAAGCCTTAGAATTTCTTTATCCAAATCCTCTTTTTTTACATTGCTTAAATCAATTGGTTCTTTTGATAACATTTTTCCCTCCTTTATTAGAACTAAATGTGTTTTATTCTATTTAAAGTTTACACTCTTTTAAAATAAGTTAAAATGTCATTA
>JBFYLU010000035.1:0-2955 GCA_041305285.1 Nanobdellota archaeon | reverse complement strand
GTATTTATGCTTGAATTTATTATTGTAAAAGCAATGAATGAGTTTGCAAGAGGCACAATTCTTGACAGCATAAGCTACTTAATCAGCCTTAGATTGTTTTTAGTAATTCTTCTTGGAATTATCATGCTTTTGATATTCAAGCTTGACAAAAAATACAAAAAAGTTATTTTTGCTCTTTTAGTTGCATTAGTTTTTTATTTCCTGATTGGCGAAGTTTTGATTAAAATAATCTCTCCTTATCTTGGCATGGAAAGAACTCGTCCTTATCTTGCATTTCCAGATGAAATTATTCCTATTGGAAGATTAAACACAGATTCATCTTTTCCTTCATCTCATATGTCAAGCACTGTGGCAGTTGCAGCAATACTTGGCTTTTATTATAGAAAAAAGTGGATATGGCTTTCAGGAACTGTCTTTGTATTGTTAATGGCTCTCTCACGAATGTATAATGGAATGCACTATCCAACAGATGTTCTTGGAGGAATCTTCCTAGGATTAATCTATGCAGTTATTTCAATAATTGCAAGCGAGAAATACTTCAAATAAAAATTTATAGAACAATCTCAAAATCACCAAGCTCTTTTTTCAATAAAGCAAAGACTTTTGGATTAATCTGAACATCAGGTTTTGTTTTCTGCTCTGCAACTGCCTTGTCAACTTCATTCATTGTGCATTTTTCAACTTTGTCTGTTATTTTCTTTATATCATTTCCAAGAATCAAAAAGCTCATGTTGTTTGCATTTAACAACTCAGCAATCCCGTCCTTGTATTTTAATCTCATTCTTCCTTTTGTTGAAGAAACTAATTCGCACCTCTGTGTGAATTCAAGCAATTCATTAATAAGTATTGTTGCATTTTTTCTTGCATCATCAATCTTCTTTGCACTTGCTTTTCCCTTTTTGAATTCTTTTCTTGCTTCAACAACTTCTTTGAGTATTTTCAGGTGCTGGTTTGTGAATTTTCCTTTCTTTACAAAATTCTTTTCAAACTCACTGATTGTTTTTTCTTCTGCAAGATTTCCAACAATATTCTTCATTAATTCCATGACATCCTTGTATGCCTGCTCAACAGTCCTTTCTTCATATCTTTTTTCAATCTGCTTTCTTAATCCATCTAATCTTTTGAGGTACTTGTCTAGCTCTTTAAGCAATTCATCAATTTCTTTTCCTGGAATCTTGAATTTAGGGTCATGCTCAAATTCCTTGAATAATTTCACAGATTTTTCAAGAACAGCAATATCTGATTTCTTAAGCATTTTCTCCTGATTCACAAATATTTCTTCCATTAATCTTGGGGTTTCCTTGTGTGTTGGAGGAGCATGCCCGCTAAGCATGATTAATGCCTGGCTTGGATTCAAAGCTCCATAATAAACATCAATCATTGCATCAACAAGTCTTCTCTCTGCCATTTCAGTAGTCTTGTCAGCGCTTTTCATGAACAAGTCAATTGCTTCTGGACTTGGCTTTAATTTCCCCATTCTCAATAAAGATTTCCATGGCATGAATGTTCCTCTGTCGTAAATTGGAACACCATCTCTGATAAATGTGAATATAACTGGGCTTGCATCCTTGACAGATTCCCAGAAGTCAGTAAGCAGATAAGTCTGTATATGCAATGTGTTTTTTACTCCAGCAAAAGCCATTGCCTCAGAAAGATGCTGTCCTGCAATAATGCTTCTTAATCTTTCTTTTAATTCAAGCCTTGGCATTCTTTTGACATCTGTATCATTGATAATAATAAACACATCTGCATCTGAAGTTGGGGTTGCTTCTCCTTTTACAAGACTTCCTCCAATAACATATGAAACAACATATCTTTCAAATTTTCTTAAAACAAGATTCTTATGAATTTCTGCAAGCCTTAATACTCCTAAAATTCCCTTGTCATATAATGGAAAAGACATTGCAACTGCAGCAGTCAAGTCAAACTTGCTGTCAAGGCAATTTTCCCATACATCAACTGGACTTTTAATCTGAAGCCAGATTTTTTGCCCTTTGATTTTATCCACTTCACTCACAATTTCTTTTTTCATTTCATCCAAGAGTCTTTTTTCATGCCCTTCTTTTGTTTTTGTCTTTTCAGTATATTTTTCCTCTGGAATAATCATGTACAAATGAAGATATTTCTCAGTTTCCTTAGGAATTTCCTCTTCTTCTATGAAAATTGGAATTGACTGAGGGGGCAGAATGCTTATTGCCTGTGTAAAAGGATATTTCTTAAGAATCCAGTTTTTCAATTTATCCAGTTCTTTTTTTGTTTTGTCCATTTCTTTCTGGACTTTTTCATCAACTTGAGGAACAACTGGCTTTTGATTAGAATATTTGTCGTTTAAATTCATTCCTGGAATTTCACTACTAGCCATAGTTGAAAATAGCTGATTTAGTTTATAAAACTTCTCTTATGGGTTGATATAAATATTTAAAATACGCAATATGGTAGTTAAAAGATGGATAAGGATTTTTATAATAGATTCAAGGAAAATCTAAACAGGATTATTAGGCAAAGCCCAAAGGAAATAGACACAAGAATGATTCGGGATTTAAAGCAAAATTTTGACAAGCTTTATCATCTGACAGTAATAGAAGAAAAAACTAATTTGTATAATTACAGGTATTTTAGCATAGAGTTTAAAAAAGAAATACAGCGGGCTGTTAGATACAATAGATATTTGTCTTTGCTTATTCTTGATTTGGATAATTTCAAAAGAATAAATGATACTTTTGGACATGACAAGGGAGATGAAATCCTGAAAAGAGTAGCTCAAATAATCAAGTCTAACTTAAGAATGGAAGATTTTCCAGCAAGATTTGGAGGAGAAGAGTTTGTAGTAATGCTTCCTGAAACAGATTCCAAGAAAGCATTTAGAGTTGCAGAAAAACTCAGAGTAGCAATTCTTTCTGATGATTTCTTAGGCAATTATGATGTTTTTGTCAGCATTGGCATTGCAACCTTGGA
>JBFYLU010000034.1:0-2903 GCA_041305285.1 Nanobdellota archaeon | reverse complement strand
CGCAGCCAACCTCTAAAACTCTAACTCTATCTTTCTTCTTTAATAAAAAGTCTATATCTCCAGTAATATTGCCTAGTCTTTCTTGAGCATCTTTTATTCCTCGGCATCTGCCAGTGTTCCAGACTCTTTTGCGTTTTCCATTAACCTTCTTTATATTATAAACAGTCATCTTAATCCTAAAAATGCACTGCGATTTTATAAAATCTTCCTTTGAGTGGGAATAAGAGATTTAAATTTCAGCCGAAGAAAAAATTTCAACTAACAAACTTTATGCGAAAATCAATACCTCAAAGCAGTATCAGGTGTGAGATTTCTCAGCTTGAATAAACCTGGCTTGATTTGGGATTCTTTTAATGGCACTGCAACTCCGCTGAGTTTTCCTTTATGATTCAAGTGCAAGGAATAAGGCAATCTCGCGAGTTTTCCTGAAGGTGTTGCTGAGGTGTCAAGGATAATAACTTCTTTTTTTCTTTCATGGCCTGCCTTGACATTTATTTTTGTTTTTTCTGTGATTGCGTTTGCCCACTTAGTTGTCAGTGTGTCTTTTGTAAATGCAAAGTATTTTTCATATGCACTATAAGGAAGTTTTTTGCTTAACATTAAGTAAACATGCATGCTCATTCCTGTCCAAAGCAAATAAATCTTATAAGATGAAAGTTTTTTCAGCTCCTTGTCTGATTTTATTTCTTTTAATAATTGCTGAATAACTTTAAGATATGTTGCTTCTGTTGTTCCTTTTTCTGCGTCTATGTCAATAAATACTCTGTCAAAAGCCTTGCCAGGATTTTCATGATTGCAGGCATAATACAATTCTACTAATTTTCTTGGAACAAAATATCTCCAGATTAATTTCTGCTTTTCACTTAATTGTTTTTCAACATCATGAAGTTTGTGATGAAATCTTAATTTCAGAAAAGATTGATTTATTTCAAGCAAATCCTGAATTTTTAATACAGGGTCATCGCTTCCCCTATGAACAATAAAAGGAATAGGTGATTCTGGGATAAAGGTTTTTGTTGCTATTTCTCTGTCTCCTGCAAAATTCTTGATTTTTGAAAATATCTTAGAATAATAACTTAGGCAGTCTAGCTGTCCTGTTGAATAAAGCACGCCTTTTTTTGTCATAACAAAAAGAATAGATTATAACTTATATAATTAACTAACAACAAATTTAATAAAGAAAAGAGCACTTTTTTTTAACATGGATGCAAGGGCTATTTTAACATCGCAGGCATTTCAAGGATTATTTGCCTCTGCATATGGAACATTAAAAGTTGAAACAACTGGATTTTTATCTGGAGAAACAAGAGAAAAAAGAACAAGAAAAGATTTTGTTGCTGAATTGGCACAGGCTTGTCAAAAAGCAAAAAGAACCCATAAAAGTGTTACTTCAAATGATGATGAAGATAGAAGAATTGCATTTGCATTAAATGGAGAGAAAATAGGCGGGTTTCATTCTCATTTTCATGCTTTTCCAATTTTAAGTGAAGATGATTTTGAGATTATTAGACATAGTTACAAAAATGGCATTGAAATACTTATATCATTGGATAGAGCAAACAGATTAACGAGATTATTAACAACCCCTTTTTTCATTAGTGGATGTTTTTCAGATCAGGGAAAGAAATATAGAATGGACCTTAGGGTATATTATTTAGATTTTGGAGAAAATGGAAAAATAGGACATAAAAGACTAGCAGAAATAATCGCTCCAAGAAGAGTTCTTAGAGAGTATTTTTAAAAAATAAATAAAAAATTAACGCAGACTCAGAACATCTTTCAGATTCTGATGGCTATTTTATAAATAAAATAGCGAGGGCGGGATTTGGACTCTCACTAAAGTTCAGTCTAGTCCATCTTCTGATGAATATGAACTAAACAAGTTCAAATCAAATAAAATAGCGAGGGCGGGATTTGAACCACGCGACCTCAGGGTTATGGGCCCTGCGAGAACTCCAGGCTTCTCTACCTCGCTATAATATTGTTACCCCATATCGATATATAAGGTTTTCTAAACAGCATAAAAAAGCTTATAAGTTGTTGATTATCTATGTAAATATGCCCAGTTCGCAAAGTGGTATTGCAGCGGATTGCTAATCCGCGCCCTTCGGGGCTCGCAGGTTCAATTCCTGCACTGGGCGTTTAATTTATTCTCTTGCGAGAGATTTATTAAAGTTTAAATAGCAAAGGAATATCTTATACAGATAAGAGTAAATGATAAATGGTTAAAGAAAAAAAATTGTGGTTTGGGGCTACTTTGAAACATTATACTACTTTAGATATGGCTTTTTTAAAAATAGCAATAATGGCATTTATCCTGTTTTTGATTTCTGCATGGTCTGCATTTGCAGATTGGGTAATTAATACTCACTGGGCATGGTTTTTGGTTGCATGGATATTGTTCGCGATTGTGCCTGCGATAAAAGCCTGGAAAAAATAATTCTCCTGTTCCGGGCGTTTATCTTTTAATCCTTAGAAATCTCGCTTGCTTTCTTGTACTGAATATACATCTTGTCAAGGAGTTTAAGCATTTCGTCTTTTTGCTCTTTTTTTCCCAAGCCTTTCCAATCCAAAACTGCAAAGTCAATTTCTTCTTGTGTTTTTGTAATTGCCTGCTTTAGCATTTCTTCTGTCAAGGGCAAAGCATATTCTGGAATAACATGAGAAATAGCAACATTAGAATTTAATTGTATTTTGTTAAAATTAGGGCAGTAATGCGGGCCTCCAATTCCAATTGCAACTTCATTATAAGGATTTTCATGAAAAGAATCCATTGTTTCTTTTATTGTTTTTGCCATGATAAATGCAGCTCTTCTGTCATTCCATTCTGTTTCAGTTGAGCCGATTTCAACAAATAAGCATGGCTTGTCAATTAATGGGCCGTGATGAGTGCATTCAAGAGT
>JBFYLU010000033.1:0-3159 GCA_041305285.1 Nanobdellota archaeon | reverse complement strand
ATCAAAAGAGCAAGTAAATTAACTCAAAAAGTCAAAGGTACAAGCACTGGGAAAGCCCCAATTGTTGCCTAAATCTTCAAACTTATAATTTTAGATATTCCGTCATGCATGCTCACGCCGTATAAGGTTGTTGCATTGCTTATGACTTCATCATTGTGAGTTATAACTATGTATTGTCCTTGTTGCATGTATTTCTTAAGCAGATTTGCCAAACGCTCTGAGTTTCTCTTATCCAAGGCAGCATCTATTTCATCCAAGATGTAGAAGCAGTAAGGCTTTAATTCCTGTATTGCAAAGATTAAGGACAAGGCTACAAGTGTTTGCTCTCCTCCAGACAGGGAAGTCACATCAAAGTATTTTCCATGCCCTGTTTTTACAATAATATTAACTCCAGCTTCAAATGGCTCTTTTTTGTTTTCAAGTTCAAGGAAAACCTGTCCCTTAGTTGAAAGCTGAGAAAAGTTCCTGGAGAAGATTTCATTCAAGTCTTCAAGAGTCTTTAAAAAAGTTTTTTTCTTTTTTATGTCAATCTCATGCACTATTTTCATTATTCCTTCTTTTTCTCTTCCTAATACTTCAACTCTTTCCCTTACTGAATCATACTCTTTTTTTATCTCATCATAGACTTCCAGAGAACGAAGATTAACATTTCCTATATTGCTTAGAATATCTTGTATTCTGCTGTATTTGTGAAGAAGAGTCTCTCTTGAGGCTTTTATTACCTGCAAGTCCTTGAATTCAAGCATTTCCATTTCAAAGTTTTCTATTTCAGCTCCAACTCTTGCCTTGTCAATCTTGTGATTATTTGCATCTTGCTCAAGGTTATATGCAAGATTTTGCTTTAAAGAGAGTTCAGAGTCTCCCTGTCTTATTTTAGTCTGAAGAGAATCTCTTTCTTCAATAATCTGCTTGCATTTCTTTGCAAGCTCTTCATCTTGCTTTCTCTTATGATTTAGTATCTCTTCTTTTTGATTCATCTGCTCTTTAATCTTAGCCAACTCTTCCTCAATATCTTCTTCTTCACGCATAAGCTGTTTTAAGGCTATTTTGGAACGCTCTAACTCTCTCATTTTAAAAGAAATCTCTGAATCAACATTTTCCCTGCTTCTTAAGGAGATTTCCTGGACTTCGATTCTTGCAGTCTCGTATTTCTGCTCTATATTGGAGTTTTCATCAAAATTTCCTTCAAGGTATTTTCTTCTCTTTTCAAGTGCAGTTAATTCCTGCTCAAGAATCTGTATTTTTTCATGAGAGGATTTTATTTGCTCTTTTTTGCCTTCAATGCTTGATAATTTCATCAAGTCAGATTCACGCTTTGAAAGCTCGCTTCCAAAGGATTCAATCTCATTTAATAAGGATGTTCTTTGAGATTGCATTTCTCTTAGATTTTTTGAAGATTCTTCTATTTCTTTTTTAAGAGAGTCAATCTTTGGCATAACCTCGTTTTTTATTGATTTGACATGCTCTTCTGTTATCTTGCTCTTGCATAATGGACAGATTTCCATTTTTGCGATGTTTTCAATTATCTTGTTATGCCTGTTTATTTCATATTCATTGGTATGAGCAACTTTCTCGAGTTCAATTTCTTTTTTTTCAATCTGGTTTAAGAAATCTTTTTTCTTTTGAAGTTCAATTCTTAATTCAGAGATTTTTTTGCTTGATGTTCTTGCATCAAACAAGCCAGAAGAGATGTTTTCTATTTCCTTTAATACAAAAGATGACTCTCCTTGATAGTTTTGAAGGATGTTTTTCTTGTCCTGGATTCTATCAATTATTGATTTAAGTTCAGATTTAATCATGTAGAATTTCTTTCTTTGTTCTTCTAATTTTTCAAGCTCTTTCTTTTTTTGCTCTATGTCTTTTTCTTTCTTGGAATCAGAAGGGGATTCTTTTTGAAGCTCTTTTGCTGAGAGTTCATTGTCTCGTATTGAATTTTGGAGCTCTACTTTTCTTTTTTCAAATTCAGAAGATTTTCTCTCAAAATTCTCTAGCTTTACTTTTAATCCAGCAAGGTCAGCTCTTAGGTTTGCAATTTCCATGTTCAGCTTTTCCTGCTCCAAACCAGTTGATTTTTGGATGCTGGAGTTGATTGTTTCTACTTTTAGTTCATAATCCCTTATTACTGCCTCAAGGTTTGCTATTAGTTTCTTTATATTTGCTATTTCCTTGTTTTTCTTGTCTATTTCACTATCTATCCCAGACATTTCTTTTTTCTTTTGACTTAAGTCATGATAAATAATGCTTGCCTTGAATCTCTTTGAGTCATTCTGCAGTTTTTGATATCTTAATGCCTGCTGTCTTTCTTTTTCAAGATTATTCAAATAAGCTGTTCTTTCCCTTAAAACTGCCAATACTTCTTTTAGCTTTTCCTCTGTTTTTTCAAGCTCTTTTAATGAACGCTCTTTTCTTGATTCATAGATTGAAATCCCTGAAACTTCTTCTATAATCTGCCTTCTTTCTTCTGTGTGCATTCTTACAAAGTTCTGGATTTCTCCCTGAAGAATTATGTTAAATCCATTTGGGTCTATTCCTGCTTGTGCTAATAAAGAAAGGATTTCCTGCCTTGTTTTTGTCTCTCCATTTATTTTGTAAATGCTCTGCCCGTTTTTTCTTACAATTCTTTTTATTGCCACTTCATTTGTATCAAAAGAAAAAGTCCTGTCTGAATTATCAAAAACTATTTCCACTGAGGCTTCTTTGGCTGCCTGGACATCTTTTGTTCCCAAAAAAATAAGATTTCCTGCTTTTGCAGCTCTCATTGATTTAATGCTTAAACGTCCAAGAACAAAGCATAAGGCATCTGAAACATTGCTTTTACCGCTTCCATTAGGGCCCAAAATCACATTAATTCCAGGAGTAAAAGGAAGCTCTGTTTTTCTTACAAAACTCTTAAATCCATGCATCACCAGTTTTTTTATGTTTAACATATTGACTAATTAAAGAATTAAAGGAGATTTTTAAAGATTGTTAGAATGAAAGGATTAAGCAGGTAAGTTGAACAATGTCTGCAATAGATTATTCTCGCTTAGAGCTTATTACATTAATAAATAAGGGTATTAATTTCAACACTTTTAAAGCAGTTTTTTCTGCCCAAGGTTTGCGCATGCTCTTTGCCAGGTAATCCAAGTTTTTCTGAATATGCCGTCATTTTCATGCTTT
>JBFYLU010000032.1:0-13096 GCA_041305285.1 Nanobdellota archaeon | reverse complement strand
CAGAAAGTTAATTTAAAAAAATATGTCTATGTTCTCAGAAGCATTGCATGCGTATTATGGATTGAAAAGTATAATATTCCTCCCCCAAAAGACTATCGAAAGGTGATTGTAGTCTTGCCTAAAGAGATTAAGGAATTTTTCGAGAAGATAGTTAAAAATAAGCAAGAATCTGAAAGTTTAGAAGGGGAAAAGAATAAAAGAGTAGATGAATATGTAATATCATACTTTAAAAGAGAGTTTAAAAAAGAAGATTCAAGCTTTGACTTAAATAAAATGAACAAAATATTCAAAGAGGCAATAAAATGAAAACAGAAAACATCAAAGGATTCAGAGATTACATTGGAGAAGAAGCTGAAAAAAAAGCAGTTATTAGAAATGCAATCGAGAATCTTTTTAAAAGATATGGATTCAGGCCAGCAGAAACTCCAATCATTGAATATGAGGAATTTGTAAGGGGAGAGAATTCAAGTGACGAGGCTGTTTCAGATATATTCAGGTTGCAGGACAAAGGAAAAAGAGATTTGGCACTAAGATATGAGTTTACATTTCAATTAAAAAGATTAATGCAAAATCAAAAACTTCCTTTCAAAAGATACCAGATTGGAGAGGTTTTTAGAGATGAGCCTGTTTCTGGGAACAGACTAAGGCAGTTCACTCAGTGCGATGTGGATGTTGTTGGAAGCACAGTAAAAGATGAAGCAGAACTTCTTGTGATAGTCAAAAGCCTTTTCTCCAGCCTTGGAATTGAACCAATTATCTTGATTAACAACAGGAAATTGCTAAATGAAATTTTAGACAGCCAGAATATAAAAGAAAATGACAGAATGCAGGTATTAAGAGAAATTGACAAGTATGGCAAACTCCCTGAAAAAGAAATTAAAGAGAACTTGAAAAAGCTTAATGCAGAGAAAATGATTGATTTGCTTAAAAAAGGAGAAGATTTTTTCAAGAAATTTGAATCCTACAAAGAGCTGATTGCATTAATGGCTTATTGCAAGGCATATGGAATAAAGGTTTTATTTTCTCCAACATTAATGAGGGGGCTTTCATATTACAATGGAAATATTTTTGAAATAAGAATAAAAGGAATAAAGGAGAGTGTTGCAGGAGGAGGAAGTTACATGTTTAATGGGGTTCAGTCCACAGGAGTTTCATTTGGATTGGATAGAATCCTTCCATTAGTTAAATTAAAGGATAAAACAGACAGGTATCTGGTAGTTTCTTTGAACAAAGATATTCCTTCAATCAAGCTAGCGCAAAAACTAAGAAAAGAAGGCAAAATAGTCAGCATGTTTTATGGCAAGCCATCAAAAGCACTGGAATATGCAAACTCATATAGTCTGAACAAGGTAATCTTTGTTGGTGCGAGAGAAATCAAAGAAAAAATATTCAAGATTAAGGATATGAAGACTGGAAAGGAAATAAAGCTAATTCCCAGCAAGGAAAAGAAACAAAATTAAATTTCTAAGGATTCTTTTATTTTAACAAGAAACTCTTTGGTTATTCTGCTTGTTGGCTTTTCAAGAACAGGCAGACTAAGGTGCATTGAATCTATGATTTCCTTGGATTGTTTTTTTGTTTTTCCAAGATTAACAAGAGCATACATTATTGCATTTTTTATTTTTCCTTTTCTATTAATTATGCTAATAAGAAATCTTTCAGAGCTATTCATTTGTTTTTTTCTTAGAGTAATAAGCCAGGAATTAATTCTTGGGGGAGGAGAAAAGCTTTTCTTGTCAATTTCCAGAATAGGATTTATATTATAAAAAAGATTTGCAATAAATCCAATCTTTCCGTCTTGCTGCATTAATTTTTCTTTGAAATCTTCCCCTATGATTAAGGTAATCTCTTGTATGTTATCACTGATTGCCTTTAAAACTAAATCTCCTGACAAGAAATACGGGATATTAGAAACGATTTTATTATAATTTCTCCAATCATATTTCATAGCATCATCATAAACTATTTTGAGATTATTTGCTTTTATTTCATCCAGGTATTTTTTTAAAGAAGGGTCTTTTTCAAATGCAAGAACCATCTTGGAATTTTTCGCAAGAAGGCTGGTTAAAATGCCCTTTCCAGCTCCGATTTCAATTACCTTGTCGGTTTTTGAAAGCTCTGCTGATTTTATTTCCTTTTCCAGGACTTTCTTGTCTATTAAAAAGTGCTGTCCTAAATCTGGATTGGTTTTATTTTCTGTTTCCATTATTGGACATTAATCTCCATTTTCCAAGAGTTATCCTCTCCTGAAATATTCTTACTTGTAATTTTTAGCTCTCTGGAAAATAAAGGGCAGTTTAGTACAAAAGTTTCAAATTCCCCGCCTTCTCCTGCAACATGAATCTTGTAGTTTTCTTTTAATTTTTTAACATCTTCAATAAATCTTGTGTTGATTATTTTTCCAAGCCAGGATTTGTCAAGAGGGTAAGCAAAAACTCCTATTATCATAACATGAAAATTATTGTCTATTAGTTCCTGAAGATATGCGACTTCATCCTTGTGCCATAGTGGATTAAGGCATTGCAATCCAAGGCTATCGCAGATTTTTTGTATTCTTGAAGCTTGATAGATTGAATGAAGGGCTCCTGTTATAACTGTGTCTATGTTATATTCTTGCTTTGCTTGCTTGATTGCCTCCTCCAAATCATCCAGTTCTTTTTCTTTTATTCCAAGAGTTTTATGAACAATAATTGGAAGGTTCATTACTTGGGCTTGTTTTTCAGTCAGGATTATATTTGGGGTATGAAACATGTAGGATTCTGGATTTTCAGAAACAAGAGTAATCAAGCAAGCTAGTTCACAGCCTTGTTTTTTTGCAAGATAAGCTGCATAACAAGAATCCTTTCCCCCTGAAAATAATATTCCGCAACGCATGTTTTAAAGATAATTAAGAGGTTTTTAAGGCTATTCTTTAATTAACTCCTCTCCAAGAGGATTTTCAAAATCTTCATTAATCTGCTGAATTCTTTTTCTTTTTCCCTTGACATCAAGCTCCTGCATTTCTCTTTCCAGTTCTTTTCTTAGTTCTTCCATTGGGTCTGGATTGTGCTTCAGAAAGATATGCTTAAGCCATATATCAATTTCTTCAAAATGATTGTTTTGTGCAAGCCAGAGCTTTTTTTGATTTTCAAGATGGAGCATTGGATAAAAGGAGATTATTCTCTCTTCCCTGTCTTTTCCAATGAATTCTGTATAGGTTATTTTCTTGCTTCCAGAGTTATCATTAAAATGCAACACCAGCTTGGTATAGATTTCCTTGATTTTGTTTTTTATGCTAAATTTTCTTTTAGGAAGGGAAAAGCCTGTTTCTCTCAAAGCATTTCGATTTACTATTTCTTTTTTGATTCTCCTGTTCTCTGTGTTTATTGCCTTGTCCAATGCAGTCATAAGTTCTTTTAATGTAACTTTCTTGAATCTTGGAATTGGGCTCCTAGGAAAAAGCTCTGGGATTTCTTCGTCTAATTCTATTCTTTCAAGCTGATGAGGTTTTTCATCTTTTTTTCCAAAAAGGATTTCATCAATGCTTTTGATATATTTGTTAAGAAGAATTTCAGACTTTATTCTCAAAAGAAGAGATGCTGCAAGAAGAACCTTGCTTGAAACAAAAAAGTCTGCTTCTTCAAGTTCTTGTATTTTTACAAGATATCCGTCTGTCAAAATAGTCAGGTTAATGTCCCATGGATTCAGTTGCTCTGTGTTAATCAAGTCATAAATAATTTCCTGCCATCCAATTTCCCTGCTGAATAACAAGTCATGAATCTGTTCCTGCTTTACAGAAGGTTTAACCTCTTCTTCCATGTTTTACAGAGGAAAAGGGGTTTTATAAATTTGATGTAGTGCTCAAAAGATATTTAGTCACTACAAATGAAAAAAACAGGAAAGAGTTTGTTTAAAAAGGTTGATTGTCACTTTACAAATAATAACGCTTGTCATTCTTGAGAGGTAACAGAACCGAAACATTTAAATACAACTATATGTTAGATAATATATCACCTCTTTTTGCCCAGGATAGAGGTTTTGGGTAACTTTTTGATGCCTGAAACATCTATCCCAGGGTTATAATCATTTAAGAAAATTAAATAAAATGTGTGGGCTTATTAATGTTTTGACATTGCCCAATCATAATCAATTATCACTTTCTCACAAAATAAGTTATTATTATTGCTACAAGAACTATGTTTAATAGCAAGAATACAATCAAGATAAATTCAGGGCTTAAATCACCCAGTTCAAACATGCCTAGTACGGATTTTCCATGTATAGAGATTGTTTTGATTGAATCATCTTTTTCAAGAATTTGTTCTTTGTTTTCAGCTCTTGAAACTACCTTACTCTTTGAATCATAATTCATGTCAATTTCAATCTCAGATTCAGAATCAGGTTTGGTTTCTGTCTTTGCAGTTAATCTTATTTCCAGCTCATATTTATCTTCTGTTAGTTCTTCTGGCAGGTAAAAAGAGGTCTCTCTTGTTCTTTTTTCATTATTATCTATATCAAAATTCAAGGTTTTTTTAAAATCCAATTCATCAACAGACAATTCTATTTCAATGTCTGAATCGAGTTCAAGGGGGTAAATGTTTTCAATTTCAACCTCTATTGTAATTTTTTGTCCTGGAAGAATATCAATGTCATCTCCATCTTCCAAGTTCTTATAAGATTTGTCTCCTGTATCAATCTTCAGATTGCTTATTCTTATTGCATCAACTGGCTGAATGTAAAGATTAATGTTTCTCTCAAAGTCATTATCCTTGAAGGTTATTGTTCCTGCTTCTACTATTTCCTTGGAGATAATGTTCATTATCTTTCCAAAGACAGTGATTGTGACTGTATCTTGGCTTGAAAGAGAAACCAGATTAGGAGAAACAGACAAGTCAAATCCAGGATTAAATATTCCTGAAATCGCTAGATTGTCCAAATCACCAAAGCCATTGTTTTTGACTATAAACGTTGTTAAGATTTCACCAGTCAAAGAGTCTTCAATAGTTATATTCTTTGCATCCAAGTTAAAATGGCTTAATTCTTTTCCTTGAATTGAATATGTGCTGAAATGAGCCACATCAAATTCAAGAGTCTTTGCTGCAGAATCATATCTTAGATTAGAGCAAAGTGAAGAGGGGCAGATTGAATCTGCTTCTAAGCCAAACTCTTCATTATAATAAATAACTGGATTTCCTTGAATATCCAGATTATAGAAGGTTATATGCGCTGGAACTCCTTTTAATACTTCTAAGAATTCAGAGTCAAGAGAAGCATAAGAACTATCCAAGATTAAAGTGTTCACAAAATCAACTGTCTGATTTAGATTAACTGGCTCTTGGAAGATTATTTTTACTTTTCCTGATTTTTCAAGTATAAATGGGTAGACTGAATCAAGTTCTGAAGCACTTAACTGACTGGTATTTCCATCTAAGCCGTAAAAGACAGGGACATCTGAAACAATGACATTAAAATCAGTTTCATTGCTTAAGTAATTATCAGCTGCCACAACATTAATTTCATATTCAGCAACAGTTTCATTTGCATTGAATTCAAATTCATTTCCTTCTGCTATTTGCTCTCCTTCAAGATACCATGAAACATTGAATATGTCATCCTTGTCCAAATCAGAAGCATTAACCTGCAATAATAAGTCTGAATTTTCTGGGATGTAATATTTTTCTCTTCCTAATCTTTCAATCATCGGAGCCCTGTTAAGATTAGTAACATTGATTCTAATTGTCTTTGAAACACTAAATTCTCCGTCTGAAATACTAACATTAACATCATAAACACCAGCATCTTCATAGCTAACATTCCATATTCCATTCTCATCAAACAAATCAGGGTAAGTCAAAGTCAGATTATTGTCATCATTGCTTACTGAGTTATTGTTATCTATGTCAAAGACATAATCTGACAAGTTTAATATTGAATTCTCGCTGATTGTTATTTCATCAAGGATTATTTCAGGAGCCCTGTTTGTATTTGCAATTTCAACTTCAACTTCTCTTGAATCAGTATATTCTCCATCTGAAACACTCACCAAGATTGTGTAATCCCCAGAAGACTCATAATCTAGTTCAAAATTTCCTGTTGAATTTATGAATCCGTCTGAGATTATTGTCAGATTATTGTCATCATTGTCAACAGAGTTTTCATTGTCTGGGTCTGAGTAAGATGGATTAAAAGATATTGTTTCTCCTTCTTTTCCAGTTATTTTTTCTATTTCTCCAAGCAGAGGAGCACGATTAGTGTTTTCAATTGTCAATGCAATTGTCTTTGTTGTTTGCTTTATTCCATCATCTGCTGTGATTTCAATGTCATAAACTCCGCTGCTATCAAAGTCAATCAATGAATTATTTGCAATTGGAGAATCAATGCTTATTGAAACTTCATCTCCATCGATATCATATATTTCAGGAGAAATGTCCAGAGTTTCATTCTCGCTTACACTTATTTTATTAGTCATTATTACTGGAACATGCTCGACTAGAATGTTTGAACTTGCAGTTTTATAGGCATCTAAGTAAGAAATGCCAACCAAAACATCATAGACTACCTTGTTTCTATCCAGATTATTAAAAGTTAATGTAAAAATGTTTAGTCCTGGATTTAATGTTGTTTCTTGGCTGTCAGAATCTTGAGCAAGATTATCTTGGATTAATTGATAGTCTAAATCAGCCTCGATTGTTGTATTAAAGTTGTTTAGTATCATTACTGTTACTTCTGCAGAAGATTCAACAATTTCTGGAGCAATTAATGCAATGTCTATTGTTGTAACAACAAAACTAAATTCTTTATAGGTTATAGACTCATTTAAGTCACTTCCTTTGTAAAAATCTAATCTATAAGTATAAGTTCCTTGTTTTTGCGGAGCCTCGAATCCAATATCAAATACTCCTGTATCTGCAGTTATCTGTTTAGCATTAATAATGCTGCCATTTTCATCTCTGATTGCCAAGTATCCTTCTGTTGGAGAGAGTTGGATATTTTTTAATTCAGCACTGAGATTTATTTGCTGTTCTGGTAAGATAATTCCTGGTTGATTGATAGATTCAATCAAAATAGGTGAATAAGGGGCATATTCAATTTTGTATTTTACTGTTTTATACAGTCTAAATCTTCCTTCTGTGCAGTTTATTATTTCTATTGGATTTATCCTTGCCAATACCACCAGAGAATTATCATCATATGCTTTTGAAAATTCTATTCCAGCATCTTTTATATCTTCATAACAGCTTCTATTAACAAAGTTATATCCATCAAATTCTGGCAAATCAGAGACTGTAATTTCAACAGGATTGCTTAGCTCAGTCAAATTAAATCCAGTGATGATTGTTTCCATTGGGAATTTTTCTTCTAGCACTCTAAAAGGAAGAACCAATTCAAAGAAATCAAGAGCATTCATGGTGGAATCAGTTTCAATCAATGAAAAATTATCATGGTCTACAATCTCATAAGAATTAATATAAAATTCTAAATTCTTTTCATAAATCCCTGAATCTTGAGTCATTCTTATTGATTCTTCTTGGATATTTGCAACAGATAATGAAGCAGTATCAAAATCATTTTGATAATCCTTGCAATAACTTGAAAGAGATGCTGAAGGTGCGTTTAATGTACGTGTAGGCATGCCATAAAGCATATAAGACATCAATGTCAAACCAATTAGCTCATCCTTGTTTTTAGTATTCCAATAATAATTATTTCTTGCCTGCCTATATGCTTCTCCAAGAGTCTCATTTCTTCCCATATTGCATAAAAATGCCTTCAGGAACATATCACTGGAATATGACATTGGAGCAATCATTGGAGCATTTGATGGGATTGTTGCTGCAAATGAATCTTCATATGGAATATATAATCCTGCATACGGAGAGTTTAAGAAGATAAGATTATCATTTTTTTGAAGAGTGCTGGATATTTCTTCAAAGTCATCAGATTCTAACCCCCCAATTTCAGTCATTGAAGGACTTTTAGATACTAAATTCATCACTAAAAGATTATCCTTGTTGTTATTGAGTTGAGGAGTTAAATCATCTATGTCTGTATTGTAAAAATTTACAAAATCTGCAAATAATTTCTTAAGTATCTGGTAATAGACATCTGTTGAAACTGGGGGGCTACTTACTGAACTTCCATATACTGCTTTTTCAAGATTAATATCTCCTGTATCCTGCATTTGAGCAGTCATTTCTGCTGGATAATCCCCTATAATTCTGGCTGTTGCTGCTGATTCAAAGTTTTGAGTAATAGCGCTTGCTGTTCCTACAAGCAGGAAAAGCATGCAGATTGCCAGGATTAATTTAGTTTTCATTTTATTTTACCCTCTAAGGTTTTATTGATAATGATATCTAGCCTTCCTTCTGCTTCGATGTAATCTCCAACTTGAAGAGCATATTTGTTTTTTTCAGACTCACTAATTTGAATATTAATTATTACCCCTCCACAATCTAAATCACTACAGAAATATTTGAGTTTAGTTGGCTTCTCATTTAGATTATAAAAAAATGGTCCATCTAGGTTTAGAATTTTACCAATTATTTTTGTTTCAGCATTCTTACCAGATTGAAATACTGTCAAAGGGATTAAAGATTTCTTTATATTTAAATTATAAGCCATTAAACTTAACTCTGCATTTATTTCTTTTCCAACCAAGAGGGATTTTAATTCTTCTAAAGACATTCCTTCAAAGTCTAAATTAGGCCAATCTGGAACAAATGCATTAAAATTTTTTCCATTATTATCTCTAAAAGAAAGAGCTGCAGTCCTTATCTTTCTCGGGCTCTCCATTGCCCAAGGTTCAACATCGGTGATAAATATTTTAGTTTTCATTTGAGTTCTCCTTGTATTTTGATGTTTTGATCCCGTGGGTTCCACACCATTTTTGATAAGGGTGGGAATCAAATTCTTTTTTCATTCTTCCTATTAATTCTTCGAGGTCCATTCCTTGGTTTTTATACCCTTTAACCCATAATTTATAGATTTCTTCTATCGCTCTCTCATTAAGATTAAATTTTTGTGCTAAAGTCTTTTTCTTTGCTTGATCCATAGTATATTCATCCATTAAGTTACCTTCCTCAATTCAGAAGTCATATCTGAAATTGTGTTTAGAGAATCACTTGATAGAGTAATATAATTTGCATTTTTGAGATATCCTTCAGATAATTCAAGTATTTTTGGGCCTTTTTCCAACATATTACTATCTTCTAATGCTTCCTTTAATATTTTATACTTCCCGGGATCATAAAGTTTCGCGAGAGCCACATCATTTGCCATAATGTCAAAGGCTCCTTTTTCAAACCCGCCCCCTCCAATAGAAATTGTGATATATCTTGCCTGTACAGAAATCTTATCACTTACATACCCGAGGTTGTCCAGGGTGTAACCACTCACTCTGCTTTTTGCTAAGTTATCTGCCAAAAACTCATCAAACTGCTCCAAAACTTTTTTATCAAGCATACTATTTATTTCAGGGGATAAACTCTCGAATATCTTCGCATGCGCCATTTCATGAGGAATAAGTACTTTTTTTACCTCCTGGATATTCGCAGATTTTGAAATTCTTATTGTTTCTCCATCAAAACTAGCTGGTGCGCCATCAAGCAACTCATCTGAAGCATCAACATATTTTATTTCTTTCACTGCATTATCCCCAAGTTTCAAGGCTTCGTCAGCTTTTCCAACAGTATGCAATAAATCTGCTTGAACTTCTTTAGCTAGATGAGGAGCAAAATTATCCAAGTTCTTTACTCTTTTTGCCCCCTGGCTAGCGATAACTTCATCAGCTGCGCTCCATTTTAATTTTGTGACAATATTATCCCAATTATTGCCAAAAAATCCAGTTAATTCCTTATAATAAAGTTTAAAATTATCAAACTGCCCTTTCCTTACTAAGTTGGATAAAATAATAACCGCTTCATCACTGTATCTCAAAATAAATTTCTCCCCTGCTGTTCCTACATAAGAGACAAATTTTTTAACTGCTACCTTAACAGGCCCTGTTGGAACAATTGGCACTAATAAAACTGCGGTTGAAACTCCGCATGCCAAAGCATTTTGTACAATAAAGCATTGAAAACTAGCATCGACACCATCGACAACCGTATCTGCTCCAATAAACGCAGCAGCAATTGAAGCAATGATTAATCCAGTGTCCACAAAAGTAACCCATTCAGATTGAAGTTTTTTGTATTCCCCACTATCAATTGTAACCCTCAAGGTCTGCAAAACTTTTTTTGAATCAGACTGTATAATCACTGCATAATTTCTTCCGTCCCAAGGATTTATATCAATAAAAGAAGTATCTTCAATTCTTGCAACAAAAGGAAAACAATTCAAAGCTAAATTATCCTCCCCAAAGATAAATAAATTAACTCCGTTAAAATTATCCCATAATTTTTCATCATTGCATGTAACTTCGTCATCATATTTGGTGGAGATATCCAGGGCATATTCATGTGCTTCAAGCATGTCTTTAAATCTTTTAACTTCCTGCAAAGAATCAGAATCATAATCCCGAGGGATTATTAACACCACATCTTTTCCTTTTGACTCCTGCCCCATCCAATCTGTTTTTATGAATAATTTGTCAAATTCTGCGAAAGTCTTTCCTGTTCTCTGAACATAGGGGATATCTGTCAAAATGCTATCAACTCTAGTGTCAGGCAACCATGGCAAGAAAGAATACCAATTAAGCATTGGAATATTTCTTCTAAAACTAGGTATAACATAATCATCACCTAAGAGAATAATATTATCACATTTCCCGTTGCATTTATCTTTGATAAAATTAGCAACTTGCAGAGAATAATCATTGACTTTTTGCGGAGTTGGAGTTGATGCTGAAACAAATTCTGCAGGGATTACACTAGCAAGTAAGATAAATGCAAAGAAGAGGCCTATGAATTTTTGGTATTTCATTTTATTTTTTTTAATCCTTTTATTAAGAAGATAATCAATACAAGGGGGATAAGGGGCAGTATAAATCCATCTCTGAAGTACAAAGAGAGGATTATTAGTGCAACCAACTCAACTGATAACAAGACTATCTCTGCTATAAAAGCCCATTGTTTAAGTTTAGATATTTTATACGCAAAGAATATTCCAAGTACAGAAATTATAATAAGCCACGAATTAGCTGTAAAATATTCAGCAAAATCATGTGGTGCTATGTCCATGACAAAAGTCATGGCAAAGAGTCCAACTAGAATGATTCCAAAATAAAAGTATAATATCCATGATAATGTTTTTACATATTTTCTGCTTGCTTCTTTTGTTGTTTGTTTCATTTTATTCTTCATCTTAAAGCATAAGCTCCTCCGTCATATTCTGTTGATTTTGTCCATAGATTATTTGTAAGATAATCTGAAACATCATAAACTATTCCATTCTGAGATTCTGCTGTGGAATAAGCCTGTTTTAGCATGGCGTCAACCTCCTCCTTATCACCATATCTTTCAAGCAATTTTTTCCTGTCTGTTATTATTACTGTTGAAGGATTTGTGATTATTCTTACTTTTCCTTGCTGTCCATTAACAAGTCCAAAGTTAGAATCTATATTATTTGCTGTTCCAGTTACCTCAAATAAACAATCTTTATCTCCTGTGATTGTGAAACTGTTTTGACAGCTTATAGAAGTAAATAAACCGCTGTTGTAAGATAATGTAACTGTTTCTGTTCCATAATAAAGAAGCCTTAATTTAACTATATCTCCTTTTTGCTTATTTACCGTTGTACTTAGCCCAGCATATTCAATCTGTGCTTTTGTTTTTGGGACAGTATTTTGACAGGTAGATTTCCCAGAAATGCAAATATTTGTTCCCGAACAATAAGCAATATGTTTCAAGTCCAGGCATCCATCTGCATTTGTATCTAAGCATTGAACAAGTTCAGTTCCTGAACATAAATAACTTCCTGAAACAGCACATAAATTTGTGCATGTTTTTGGCTTGCAGATTCCAGGATAACCTGAACTAAAGTTGCAATATTCCCCAGGACAATCTGTCTGGTAGTTGCACACTTTATAGACCTTCATATTCTGAACTTTACTGTCAAGATAATCAGAACCGCATTTTTCATATAATCCTATAATTAATTTGTGGGTATTAGAGCTCCATGCAGAACCCAAACCATTGCATGCATCAACTGATGAGGGGATTGGAGCATAAAGAGTAAAACTTACATATTCACTTTGCCCAGAGTTTAATGTCACATTCTTAGCAACATAATAGTTATTCCCAGGACAGCAGGATTCAGTTGGAATTGATGATTGTATTCCAAATTCTGATGTTTCAGCTGTGAATGCTTTTCCTTCCCAAGTATCTGGGACAATCCCAGCTTCAACACTTAATGTTTTTGAGTAGGTTCCTTTATTTTCTATTTTTACTTGCACTGTAACTTGCTGTCCTTGTTTTACATTTGTAGGAGCACTTGTTATCTGAGTGATTGTTAAATTACCATAACAGTCATTAGAGCAAGTTATTGGATTTTCTCCAATTTCAGTGCTACAGATATGGTCCCCGCATCCCTTGCATTCCCCAGTTGAGCAGACATACCCGCTTGAACAGACATTTTTACAACTTCCACAATTATTTTTATCATTTTGCAAATCAAATCCTTCATCCGTGCTTCCATCACAATCATCATCATGATAATTGCAGATTTCAGTTGCACCAGGATAAATATTTTTGTTATTGTCATTGCAGTCAATTAAACCGCAAACTCCTCCGTGAGGACTGTAATCATCTCCGTCAACATCTGGACATGATATTGTCAATAGATTAGAGGATTTTTTCTCTTGCCCGCTATAATAAGCATAAGCTGCAAATTCAGGGTCTCCATTTATATCATCAAAGAATTCAGAAACCCAATTTGTATTGATAAGATTATTTGAGAAATATTTTGAGGAGGGGTTATTAACTGCTTTATTATCCTTGAATCCTAAATCATCTTCGTAGATTTCAAAACCAACTAAATCAGAAGACTTACAATGACTTCCTTGAACAGTTATTCCTACATTTTCTCCGATTAAGGCATTAGTCTTATCCCATGAAACAGAAGAAATTGTGCAGGGATAAGGGAAACACTGTGCTCCTGAATCAACAGGATCTTCACA
>JBFYLU010000031.1:0-3093 GCA_041305285.1 Nanobdellota archaeon | reverse complement strand
AGAGAATTATTGACTCAAGGAGGAGAATATGCAAAGCTATGGAAATTCCAAAAGGGCGGATATTTGGAATAATTAATAAATATCTAATTCTTATTGAGGTTGTACAAAGAGGCTGAGATGACAAACCAATTCAACAATAACACAATCTTTGAATACAATTATGGCAAGAAAATAAGATTCATTGTTTATCTTATAGTTGGAGTGGCTATTCTTCTCAGTATTTCAGGATATTATTATTTCTTCCTTAGCAAGATGGATAATTCATTTGTGAATACTATTAATGCAGTGATATTGCATATAACAAGCAATATTGCAAATACAGGCAGTTATTTGGGGGCGTTTTACACAACTGCTGTTGGAGGATTGTTTTTTATACCTGTTCCAATAGAACTTACATTTCTTGCATCATTAAGAGCAGGAATTCCAGCAATCCTTCTTATCTTGATTTACATGTTTGGACTTATTCTTGCATATACTTTGAATTATAAAATCGGCTCAGTATTTTCAGAGCTGTCAAAGAAATTAATAACTCCGAAAAAATTCTATAAAATAAAAGTTTCAGTGAATAAATATGGTATGCTTACTGTGTTTTTATTTAATCTTTTGCCTTTGCCTGCTCAGCCATTGTCTGCAATTCTCGGAGTTTTCAAATATAACAAAGCAAAGTTTTATCTTTCATTTATCATTGGAGCATTAATTAAATTTACTGTGATTGCTGTGGCATATTTTTATATACTATAAAATATTAATTTAATAATAAAATGTTTGAAGCAAAAATAGAAATTTTATCAAGCAGGACAAAGAAACTTGAAGGAACAGGGAGATATAGTTCTTATATTGGAAAAAATGTTTATTCAAAGACAGGGGAATTAGTTGGAAGTGTTTATGATATAGTTATTAAAAATGACTGCCTTGCTGGGGTTTTATACAAGGGAAACTCAAGAGTTTTTATTGGCAAGGAATTCTTTAAGTCAGACAGTGCTGATGCAATTATGCTAAAAATTGAGCCTGTGACTGGATTAATTGGAAAGCAAGTCTATGATTCAACTGGGAAGATGATTGGGAAAGTTGTTGAATTAAAAAGAAAAAGCACTGCAAACTCTTTTGAGGAATTAAGAGTTAAGAAAGCGTTTTATCTAAGTTCTGTTCATATTCCAAAAAAGCTTATAGCAGTTGCAAAGAAAAATATAATTCTTAGAGAACCATGGGAAAAGAAATAATCACAAGTGATGACATTCTCGGAAAAGAGGCAATAGACCCTGAAGGAAGTGTCTTGGGAGTTGTTGCAAAGGTGCATATAGACAATCATGACAGAAAAGTTATTGGAGTAACAATTGACATGGGATTTGCAAAGCCTGATTTGTATGTTGGAATAAACAACATAAAAAATTTTGGAGAAGATGCAGTTCTTTTGAAAACAGTTCCTGCTCCTAAATTCAAGGGAATCAGTGTATTGACTTCAGAAGGAAAGAAAATAGGAAGAGTTGTTGATGTTATAATGAAGAATTCTCATGTAAAGGAGTTTGTTGTTTCAGACTCAATATTTTTTGGAAAGAAATCAAATATAAAATACTCTGACATAAAAGAAATTGGAGACAGCATAATTCTTAAGGAAGGATATAAAGCTAAGGAAAAAGTGAAAAAAGAATAAAATCCATAGTGTATTGAGCAACTATTGCAGGTGGATTATATAACTAACTTCAAAAATAAGGGATAATTTTTTAACAGATTTAGAAGATAGTGATAACAAAGATTTAAAAACAGTTTTCTTTTGATATTACCTCAATGGAAAAAAGTCTTGTGCTTGGAAATATGGAATTAATGCTGCAGGATCCTGCAGATGGCTCTTATGACTTGGAAGACTACATTATTTTATCAAGAAGAAATCCTGGAAGTGACAAAACAATCACTATTCCTTTCTTGGGAGAAGTGCCAGTTTTAAGAGAGTATCCTCCATTAGCTGGAAAAGAAGTAAGAGTAAAAGGCACCTTAGTTAATTATTGGGTGGAAAATGATTCTGAGTCTGGAAGAATACTTTACACAGAGTTTGCAGGAAATAATCTTTCAAGAACAAGAGAGTTTAGAAAACCATTTAATTTATCGAGAAGAACTGAACATGGAAGAGAGCTTACAAGATACTATAACTGGCTCTTAAGGCAACTAGAATATCAAGAAGTTATTTTTGGAGCAAAGAAAAATCAGCAGTTTGATTCTATAGAAGGAATACAGGCTCCAGACAGAAAAAGCTGGGTTTTGCTTTAAGATAAACATTATAAGCAAAAAACAAGAGATTTTTAGCAATAAAACTTATAAGATAAGTTTTATAAACTAATTTTATTGGTAGTTATTATGACAATCGGCAAGGTAATACAGTTTAGAAGAGGCAGAAAAACAGTTCATGAAAGGCATTTTCTTATAGAAATAGAAGGCGTTGATAGCAGAGAAAAAGCAGAGAAATTCCAAGGCAAGGATGTTGAATGGAAATCTCCTGCTGGAAAAATAATCAAAGGAAAAATTGCAGCTGCTCATGGAACCAAGGGAGTTGTAAGAGCTATTTTTGAAAAAGGGCTTCCAGGACAATCAATCACAACTAAGGTGGAGATAAAATAAAATGGCAGTATTAAGACGAGCTTCATCATATTCAAAAAAACATGTAGTTCCATATACAAGAGTAAGCAAGCTAAAAGGAAGATCCTACATAAAGACAGTTCCTCCTCAAAAAATTGTTAAGTTCAAGACAGGAAAAGAAGGAGTTTATCCTCATAGACTTATAGTAATAGCGCTTGAGAGAGCTCAATTAAGAGATTCTGCTTTAGAAGCATGCAGGCAGTATATAACAAAAAAACTAGATATTGCTTTTCCAGCACAGTATTTTTTCAATGTTGTTCCATTTCCACATCACATTCAAAGAGAAAACAAGATGTTGAGCATGGCTGGAGCAGACAGACTTTCTACTGGAATGCAGTTATCTTTTGGAAGAGCAATAAGCAAGGCTGCAATAGTAGACAAAGGAAGCCCTGTATTCAAGTTTGAGCTTCCAAATCCAAAGAGTGTTGAATTTGCAAGAGGATTAATCAGCCAGATACGTTCAAA
>JBFYLU010000030.1:0-15035 GCA_041305285.1 Nanobdellota archaeon | reverse complement strand
TGGACAAATAATGTGGATTTAATTGAAAAAAAGATTATTCCTGCAAAAAGAAAATTTAATCCTTTTTTGAAGATTCTTGGAATCGGCACAGGTTTCCCAGATTTTATTGGGATTAAAATGGAGAAATCCAAAAAGAAAGAGATAATCGGTGTAGAGGTTAAAAAAAACGGGTATCTAAGTCAGGAAGAAAAAGCAAAATGCAGATTTTACCTGGAGCTTGGATTGTTCTCCAAAATACTTATTGCAAAAGCTATAAAAAAAGAGAGAAAACTTAATATAGAATACATTGACTTTATAGAGAAGTATGGTGAATAAGACGATAATAATCTTGCTCTTAGGTTTAATTTTGATTAATCTTGTTTCTGCAGAATGCTCAGAAGGACAAATAGACATTAATACAGCTTCTTTAGAGGAATTAGATCAGCTTTCTGGAATTGGTCCTGTTAAGGCTCAAGCGATTATAGATGCCAGGCCATTTAATTCAGTAGATGATTTAATTAAAGTATATGGAATAGGGGAATCTACCTTAAACAAGATAAAAGAACAGGGAATTGCATGTGTTGAAGATGAAAAAACAGAGGATGTTGAAGAAGACAAAGGTGTGGCTGATGAAAATGTAGAAGATAATGAAACAAAAGAAGTTATTTTAGTTAGTATCCCCTCAGAGAATGCAGAAGCAAAAGAGAGCGCCAAGATAATAACATTAACCCCAAAAGATATAAATACTGATTCTTCAGAATTATTTAAAGGCAAATATGCATTGATCGGATTAATCCTTTTTTTGATGCTTATTACATTGCTTTTAGTGTTTAAATTTAAAACAAAGGACAAAAATGAGTTCAGAGGAGAATGAAGAAAAGATAAGCGCAATATTAATTCTGGAAATTCTAGGCAGGCCTCCAGAGCACTTAAAAGAAACTCTTGAAAAGCTAATTGAAGAAATGAGCAATGAAAAAGAAGTTAAAGTCAAGAGCAAAAAAATAAATGAACCTGTAGAATTAAAAGAAAAAAAAGACATTTACACGACTTTTGCAGAAATTGAAGTTGAAACAAAAAATATACTGCATCTTGCAAGGCTCATGTTCAAGTACATGCCTGCACATGTTGAAATAATCTACCCTGAAAAGATGAGATTAAGCAATAATGAAGTAAATGAGGTGTTCAATGAACTTGTAAGAAGACTTCATGAGTATGATGAGATAGCAAGAATAATTCAGGCAGAAAGAAAAATACTCGAGCAAAAACTAAGAGTATTTATGGAAAAAGAAAAAGCAGCAAAGCCATCTAAAACTAAAGAAGATAAAAAATAATTATTGTTGTTTTTTTCCTTGAGCTATCTTTAACAAATCAACTGGTTTCTTAAAACCCTTATATTTCTTTAGGTAAAACCAAACTCCCACGATAATCAACACAATAAGAATTATCCACCCAAGCCATTTCCATGTTGTTCCAGAGATTTTTTTCTTGCATAATCCTCCAATGCAGCAAACTCCATCCTGAGAAGGGACTTCTTGGCCCTCGCAGATTTCACTTTTTAAGCAAATTTTTCCTTTATCTCCGCAAGTTTCAGGAGTTGATAATGGAACAGCTCTTTCTTCTGAAGTGAGTTCATATCCCTCTTTAACTTTAATTAAGATTTTCAGTTCCTGATACAATCCTTCAGCAACACTTACTTCAATTTTTCCGCTTATTGTTTTCTCTGAGCCAGAAACAATGCTTAAGTTAAGATTAGCGTTTGAGTTTGGCAAAATCTGCCCAAATCTATCTTCTGAAATTGTAACATAAGGTTTAAGGGAATCTGAAACTTTTAGTTTGATGTCAGTTAATAATCCTGTTCCAGTATTATAAATATAAACAAGCTTAGTAAGATTATCAAAAGTAGGGATTGTTAAATCAAACTCCTCTGGCCAAATATCAAAAGCAAAAACCTTGCTTTGCTCAGATTGTTCATCAATATAAAGGGATACTGGAATAGTATAGTTTAAATTTTTTGTTGAAAAAGTCATTAGTTTGGAAGTTGATTCTGAAAGAGATTCTAATTTAAAATTTATTGTTTGTTTTCCTGGCTTGACTGTGAATTCATAATCTTCATCATCTTCATAATCAGATATCCCGCCTTCTTCACCAGTTATTGTAAGGAGATTCATAGTTATTATAATTGGTTCGTCTTGAAGGTTTTCAAGAGTAATTGAAAAATCATCTTTTGAAAAAATTGTTCCTGGAGTAATTATAAACTCTGCGTATTCCTCTGTTATTGTAAAATTCTTAGTTAAATCTTCTGTTATTTTCTGGCTTCCTTTCATATATGAAATGTCCTTTACAACAATAGAGTAATTTCTTGGCTCTTTTCCAGAAAGAGGAGCATAAATGTAATAATCATCATTAATCTTGCTTATTTGAGCATCCATTGCAATCCCTACATGCCCTCTATAAAAGAAAATGTTTTCCCTCAAAGGAGGCTGGACAAATTCCCCTGAAAGCTTAGCCATTAAAACTTCTTCTCTTGCAAAACTCTCTTTCATTTCAAATTGAATTGCAGACAACAATGGACTTGCCAAGACTAAAAAGAGTGCAAAGAAGATTAATATCTTTTTCATAGGACATAAAGAAAAAAAGAGTTAATAAATTTATTTACTCATTTCTTTTAGTCTTTTAAGAACATCGCTTAACTCTCCCTGAGATGCTGGTTTTCTTGCAGGCGCAGGAGCTCTGTGGGCAGGAGGAAGGATTGTCCTTGGAACATATCTTCTTACAGGCATGCCAGGGCTAGAAGGAGGACGAGGGCCTCCATAAGCAGGTGCTCCAGGACCTTTTCTTTTAAACAATGATAGCATCTTATAATAATAAGGACGAAGTTTTTCCCTGAAAACAATTCCTAAAACAACCAATATAATCAAAACAAGCAAAACCCAAATCCACCAATAACTCTTGCCTGAAGTTCCAGGCATGCAGCACTTATCTCCAAAATCACAAGAATAAACAACCTCTTCTTCTCCTGAATCACATGCAAAAGGTTTGCATTCCCCTCCATAAGACTCGCATTCAGACTGCAATGAAACAACCTCGCAAGTTCCTCCAACACAGCAAGTTTCTCCAGGAGAGGTTCCTGTAGCTGAAACTACAACTCCTCCAACACAACTTTGCGCTGAATTGCAGATTGTTCCTGTTTGTTCTGAACATGATTGAATCGGAGCAAGGGCATCACAGCATTTCATCACTCCAGAGCATCTGTAACTGCTTAAAATATTTCCCTTGCATGAAACTTCAGACATGCAATAATAACCAGAAGAGGAACAATCAGATAAAGTTGATTCAATTGGTTTTGGCCAGACAGAAGCTAATACAAAAGCAGTATCTCGAATATTTCCTTGCCAGCACCCTTGGGAGTCCTGGACTTCCAAAAGCCAGTTCTTAGCATTTATCTTTTCTGTTGGTTCATCGCTTATTGAATAAAGCGCAACAGCAGTATCATAAAATTTATTTCCTGTCTCACTCCAAAATTTATTGCTTTTTTGCCTTAATAATAAAGTGTTTTTATAGTCGTCTTGAGCAGTCAGATAATACAAAAAAGACTCAGGAAGAAATTCTTGATTTTCTCCAGCAGTTGTTGTCAGATAAGGCATAAATGCCCTAACATCATGCCCCTTGGACTTGAGAACCAATGCTGCCCACAGGCTTCCTTCATAATTGCATTTTCCGCCTTGCATGAAACACAAGGAGTTTATTTGTTCTGTTGTTGTTCCTGATGCAGAAGCACTATTTGTCTGCTCTGATACATGAATTACTGAAGAAGTTTTTCTTTTGAATAATAAATTTGTCTGGAAATTTTCATCACAGGAGATTTTGTATTCTTTGCTATAGCATGCAGGAGCAACTTTAAGCCACCAGTCTCCAGGAGATAAAGACAAGCAGGGCTTTGCGCCTGTTGTCAGGGTTTTATCTTCTTTAAGTATAATAATATGGTCTCCTCCATCATAAGTAATCACGCATCTTGTTTCTTTTGGGCTTTCAATTTGCAAATACCACTCAACATCTTCAGGAGAAGCGTTTTGATTCATTAGCCATGTTTCTGCATTTGCTGTGCTTGCAGATGTTTGAGATAGTGCGAGAATTGCCTGGGCTGTTTGTTTTAAAGTGCATCCAGAACTTGGCCAGCAGTTTCCATTGAGAGAGTCAGCAATAACTTCATCCTTGCATTCTCCTGTAGCAAGCAATGCAAATATTTTTTCTTGTGGTGCAATTGTGCTGCACTTTCCGCTTATCTTTGAATCCAAACAATCATATGCCTTGTCAATTTTCAACTGGACATCTGTTTCATTTTCTTGTGCAATAATAAAAGACATGCTAATTAATAATAATAAGATAAATACTGCACTTCTTTTCATGGTTACATAAGCTAATCCTTCTTTTTAAATTTGTTGGCTTTCTTTGGTTTATTTTCAGACAGATTCTTTCGAATAACATAATTAACTGGGTTTTTTATTATCCTGCATGAATTATCTGGGGCGCAGACTCCCATGCCCTGATAAAACTCCTTGCAATTTTGAGGCATTATTGGCTTTCTCTTGTAACTCCAAATTAATTGGGTTTTAATATAGCCCTCTTTCAATGGAACCTCATTTTTCTTATTCCATTCATAAATTCTTTTTTCCATTTCTTCCTTGTCCATCCCAATTGAACGAAACAAATTAATTAATACAAATACTGCTCTTTTTTTGCCGTCCTTGACTCCTTTTAGAATATTCTGGACACATGGGGGAAATTGCTGTTCTGTGATGTTTTTTAGTTCTATTGGCTTGAAGCCAGCAAATTTTCCAGAAACTTTTTCATTTGAAACTCCTGCATTAAGCTCATTGACTTTTGCCCAATCCAATGCCTGCATGAGAAGTTCAGATGCTTCTCCTTCTTCGCAGTCTGGAATAAAATTTTTAATTTGGATTTTCAATGGGTCAGCGTCCTTTAAATCAAATTCTTTTATTTCTTCAGAATCAAGCACCACGCTAGCAAGCGCGGTTTTTTCATGCAGAGAGTAAGGCATTCTAAACAAGTGCCTTGGAGAAACTAAAACCAAATCAGGCATGACTTCTTTTGGAGCCTTGTAATCCTTGACATATTTGCTTGGACGAGACAAATCACTAATTTTTTCAATCAACTGTTTTTTTGTTTTCTCTATAATATATTTTGTGATTATTCTTGGATACTCTGGGAACATGTCTGAGGTTTTTACTCCATTGATTTCTTTTGGAAAAGCCCTCCATGGAACAATCAAATGGAATCCCTTGCTTCCTGAAAATTTACATCCTATTTTTTTTATTCCATTAAACTTTAGAAACTGAATAATAATGTCTGCCATAATCTTGCTGTAGTCAATGTACTTGCTGTCAATATCAATAAGCAAATCCCATCCAATTCTTATTTCATTTAGTTGCTTTTCATTCATTCCAGTCTGGATTTTCAATGCATCGTCCCATAATTCTTCTGAACAATGAAAGGATGTTGCTCCTTTTTTTACAAGCTCAAAAACATCTCCTTGATACTGAAAACTATCTGGACGCTTTCCAAACCCTTCAAAATATCTCGGGCAGATTTCCCTGTTCTTGGAGAATTCAAAAATTATTTTTTGTATGTCTGGGCGAGAATAATACAGATTAGTCATATTTCGTATCCTCTGCTCCTTGAAGCTCTTTTCATCCATGCTAATAGTGAGAATAGAAAGTTTAAAAAAATACCCTATACTTGAGAATAGTAATGCTTAAAAGATAAGCAAAGTTTTCATAGATATGCTACTAAAACTGGATAATCCCCAATTACTTTCCAAAGTTATAGAAATAATTTCTGAATTAGTTGTTGAAGTAAGAATCAAGGTAAATGAGTTTGGAGTGAGCATTGCTGCAATAGACCCTGCCAATGTTGCAATGGTTGAATTCAAGCTTCCAAGAAGCGCTTTTTCACAATTTGAAGCTGACAGCGAGGTTCTTGGGATAAATCTTGACAGCCTTAAGAGAATCTTAAAAAGAGCTGGGAATGGAAGTGCTTTGATTCTGGAGAAGAAAGATAATTTATTGAATATCCAGATTCAAGACAGAATAAAAAGAAATTTTAGCCTTAACCTTATAGAAATAGAGAGCGAAGACAAAGAAGTTCCAAAACTAGAGTATGTTGCAAAAGTGGAATTAAACTCTGTTGATTTTGCAGATTCAATTGAAGACTGCGCAGTTGTGGCAGATGCAAGTTCTTTTATTCTTAATGAAAAAGGGTTTGTTATTGAAGCAAAAGGAATGAATTCTGCTCGTTCTGAATTTTCAGGGGATGAGGCAAAGATAGGAGGGGAAAATTGCCGTTCACGTTATAGTTTGGAGTATCTTCAAAAATTCATCAAGGGTGGAAAACTTGCTGAAAAGACAACAATAAAATTCTCAAATGACCATCCATTAAAGCTGGAATTTAATGGCGAGCACATGGAACTCAGTTTTATTCTTGCGCCTCGTGTAGAAACTGACGACTAGATTAATTATTTCTTTGGCAGATTAAGATAAGGTTTATATATTGCTTTTTATTAGTAATACCAAGTAATATAAAATATATTTTGTAATATAAAGTAATACTATGAAAAACCGAATTTCTGCTACAGTGGATGATAAAGCAATCAAGAAAATAAAAGAGCTTCTCAAAAAAAGAAAATACCGAAATAAATCACATGTAATAGAGGAGGCAATTTATCAATTAAAATGACATTTAACAAAAAAGCCCAGGTTACTATATTTATTATCCTTGCAATATTGGCAGTGGCAGCAATAATCCTGTTTTTTGTTCTAAGGGGATTTATTGGAACAGGAATTGGAGGGAATGTTGAGACAAACCCGCAAAGATTTATTGAACTTTGTGCAGAAGAAGAGATGAGAAACTCAATAAATACTGTCTTGAGCCAGGGAGGATTTTTAGAAACAGAAAATTACCAGCTGTATAATGACACTAAAGTTGCTTATCTCTGCAAAAATAATGGGCTTTTTAATCCGTGCATTAACCAGCATCCAATGTTCTTGAATGAAATTTCAAAAGAACTAAAAGAAAACATAAAGCCAGTTGTAGATGGATGTTTTGCTGAATTAGAAGAAAGCTTCAAAGAAAGAGGGTATGATGTAGTGGTTGGAGAAGACAAAGGAATAGAAGTAATTCTCTCACCTGGGGTAGTTTTCCTGGCAATAAACAGAAGTGTTTCTGTCAGCAAGAATGAAGAAAGCACAAGTTTTGAAAACATGAAAGTCCAGTACAAAAGTTCATTGTATGATTTGGCAGGAGTGGCAGTGGAAATAGCAAAGAGCGAGGCTGTTACGTGCTATTTTGAGTATTTTGGGTATACTATTCTTTATCCTCAATACTTAATTCATCTTAAAGTTTATTCAGACTCTTCAAAAGTATACAGCATTAAAGATGCAAACACTAAAGAAGAACTAAACATTGCAATAAGAGGTTGCGCATTAGGATGAAATTCTGGAATAAACCATATGCAAGAGTGATGATTCAGATTTTTTTAATTGTGAGCATGAGCATTGCATTTTCTTTTATTGTTCATGAAGCAGATAAAAATATAGTTTCAGCTCAAACAGAGAGCTTGGTTGGGACTTGCCTTGAAACAAATCAAGGAGAACTTTGCCAGGAGTTTCTTATAAATTCCTGTGATGCAAACTGCAAGAGTTCATGCATGCCTAATTCTAGAGAAAATGTTCCTGAATGCGACATAGGAACATGTTATAATCCAGTTGAAGGTGATTGCTTAACTGGCTCTCCTAAAAAAGCTTGTGAAGATTTTGGAGGACAGTGGCATGATGATGAAATGGGAAATATTCCAGAATGCCAACCAGGATGCTGTTTGACAGGAGAACAAGCAAGTTTCATAACAGAACAAAAATGCAGGAGAATCCAGGAAACATCTGGGGTGCTTACTGAATTCAGGCCAGAGATTGGAACTGAAGCTGGATGCTGGAATCTTTCTAGAACAAAAGCAGAAGGAGCATGCATGCTTAGCAATGGGATGTGCAGATTTGTAAGCCAGTTAAAATGCACTCAGTTATCTGGAAATTTTTATGAAGGGTTTTTATGCTCTCATCCAGATTTGGAAAGCGGGTGTGAAAAACAAAAAACAACTTCATGCATAGCAGAAAAAGATGAAATATACTGGATAGACAGCTGTGGAAACAGGGAGAATATTTATGAAGGAAGCTCTTCAAACAAAAAAGAGCATAGCTGGAATAATGGAAAAATTCTCTTGAAAAAAGATTCCTGCGAATTAACTTCTTCTAATAAAGACGAGTGCGGTAACTGTGACTTACTCCTTGGTTCAACAATTTGCGGGGATAAAACTTCCAGTGAAAAATTAAGTGATAGTGAACAGGAGTTTGTATGCAAAGAAGCTTCATGCATTGATTCTGACGGCAATTCAAGAGACCATGGAGAAAGCTGGTGTTTTTATCAAGGTGCTGTTGAGCCAGATGAAGGAGACAGGAATTTTTTAAGAAGTGTTTCAGTTCCTGGAAGCAGGCATTTTAGAATGTGGTGCCTTGGAGGAGAGGTTTACAATGTTTCATGCGGGGAAAGAAGAGATGGAATCTGCGAGGAAACACAAGTGGAGAAAACAAATGGAGATATGATAAGCACTGCAAACTGCAGAACAAACCTCGCTGATTTGTGCATTCAGTATAATGCTGATGGAGAGGAAGGAATGGAAAGTTGCAATGAAAATCCAGATTGCTATGTCAAAAGAATTGATGTTAAAGATGCAAAGTTTGATTTCAAGGTTTGTGTTCCAAAATATCCAAAAGGATTTAGCATGGAAAACCTGCCAGGACATGGACAAGGAGTGTGTGGGTTAGCAAGTGTGGAATGCACTGCAGCAAAAGTAAAAAAAGTAGGGAAAGATAAGTGGGTTAACAAGGGGTGTTTAAAAGAAGGCTTTACCCAGCAAATGAATGATTTTTGCATGTCATTAGGAGATTGCGGGGCGAGTGTTAATTATATTGGAGAATTTTCAGATTCAGGGTATCGGATAAAAAGAGCTCCAGAATTAAGCAGAGGGTATATTAGTTCAATAAGTAATTATTTTCAAAGAGATACGAGTGAAAGAATCGGGATTGTGACAATGACAGAGTATTTGGGAAGTCTTGGGTTTAAAGGAGATGAAGGAAGAGTTGAAGATGGTTTCCCAGAAGATATAACTCAGGAAAAAGGATTTCAAACATTTATTGGAGTTGGGGGAGCTGCTGGGGGTGGAGCTGCATTGTTTATAGGTGTTAAGTCAGTAGCTCCTTATTTTGGAGCGTTTGCTGCAGCAATTCTTGCAGCAGTAATAGTCGGGATGTTCCTTAGCAAATCAGGATTAGGTGCTGGATTGCCTCCTGCAGTTGTTTATGCATTAATGGGAGGGGCAGCAGTAGGAGCAGGGTTAGCAGTTTATGCAATGTTACAAACTAGTGCTACATTTGCCGCTGCAGGTGGAATTGTTGGAATAGTAATTTTGGTAGTGGTAGTTATTACTATAATTATATTAAAAGTTGCTGGAATTGGAAAGGTTAAGGAATACAAAGTAAAATTCACTTGCTTGCCTTGGCAGCCAGAAACAGGAGGAGATAATTGTGGGAAGTGTTATGATGATGGAGTAGGATGCTCCAAATATGCTTGTGAAGCATTAGGAACAGCATGTGAATTTATCAACGAAGGAAGCATTTTTGAAGAGTGCAAGAGCATTCCAAATGATAATACTCCTCCTCAAATAAACCCCTTGCTTGGAGTTCTTCCTGAAAACTTTAATTATGAAGAAGTTTCTTCCAATGGATTCAAAGTAACAGCACCTACTGAAGATGGGTGCATTCCTGCATTTACACACGCTGTGATGGGATTGGAATTAAGTGAGTCTGGAAGATGCACTTTTGCACTTGATGCAGGAACATATAACGAAGATGATGTTCTTGAATTTTTAAATGAAAGTGAATTTAATCCAGAAGATTTTGGATTGCCAGAAGGATATATTGGATTAGTTGGAGAAGATGATTCATTGCAAGAT
Source organism: Nanobdellota archaeon (assembly GCA_041305285.1). GTDB lineage: Archaea > Nanobdellota > Nanobdellia > Pacearchaeales > GW2011-AR1 > WJLC01. The sequence continues at coordinate 4,978 of JBFYLU010000030.1, read as the reverse complement.
TATGATGAAACTGAAGATTTTTTAATTGATGAAGGAATGGATGAATTTTATTTTGGAGGAAATAACTTATTTTTAATTAATCATACTCATCCATTATTCATGCCAAGTCTTGCAAGTCTTGGAGTTGGAGGATTTGACCCAAATAGGAGGGTTGATTTTGAATTAAAAGTCAGGTGCGAGGACAGGCATGGAAACAAAAATCCTACTGACTTTGTAATAAAAATGTGCCTGAGTCCTGAAAAAGATATTTTCCCTCCAATAGTATTAAGCTATGATCCAATAGACAATCTAACAAGGCATGATGCAACAATTCAGAATATTAGTGTTTATACAAATGAGCCAGCAGAATGCAAATGGAGCGCAGAAGATAAAAATTATAACTTGATGGAAAATGAAATGATTTGTGAGAATAATCCAGATGACATGAAACCAAGAGGATTCAAGTGTTCAGCAAATGTTTTAATAAATTCAGAAAATGCGACTTATTATGCTCGTTGCCTTGATCAGCCTTGGTTTAAAGGGACAGAAAATGAAAGCGACAGGCATGTCATGAACAAAAGCCATGTTATTTTCTTAAAAAGAAGCCAGCCATTGGTTATTGAAAGCTTAAACCCAAGTGATAAGGGAGTTTTAACATTTGGAACAGAGCCTGCTTCTGTTGAAATCAAGATAAAAACTTCTGGAGGAGGGTATCATGGAAATGCAGAGTGTTTGTATTTAATGAATGATAGATGGATTGCATTGAAAAATACCTTTGATGATGACCATAGCCAGACATTTAACCAGATGTCTTCTGGAAAAAAGACCTTGAGAGTAATGTGCAGGGATATTCTTGGAAACTCTGCAAATAAAAGCTCGGAGTTTGAGATAAAGATAGATAATACTGCGCCTGAAATTGTAAGGGCATATTATGAGCTTGGAAAACTGAAACTAATAACCAACGAGCCTGCTGTCTGCTATTATGATTTTTACAGATGCAATTTTAACACAGAAAATGCAACGTCAATGAGCATAGGATTATCAACAAGTCACTTCACTAATTGGATTGCTGGAAAGACTTATCATATAAAATGTGTGGATACATGGAAAAACTGGAAATCTGAATGCTCTAAGATTATTCGTCCAGGAGAGTTTTAACTGCATAATAGTAACAAATAGTAAAGCTTAAATACTTTGAGTAGGTAAAAAAACCATGAAAAAGACACTATTATCATTGATGGCTTTGGGAAGCTTGGCACTTGGAAGTGGATGCCACATGACCCCTGAAGGACATGCTTTTTTGCAAGAAACAGGGAGAGGCGTGGCACAGTCATTTGCATACAGTGCAGCTGATGAATCTGGAAGAAATATGGCAAATCCCAACAGGGGGGCGCCTTCTCAGACAAATGTTACTGTTTATAATCAGCAAGAACAACTTCCTACACAACAAGAGGAAAAACTTCCTTCAATAGGATTATTTCTGATCAGTGATTGGGTTGACGATAACCAAGATAATACCGTGACCAAAGATGAATTAAAAAATATTGGAAAGACTATTTTTACATTACAAGAAAGAGTTAAAGCCTATTATTTTATTCCGCCTGGGAGAGCAGATGCCAGATATATTGTTAAAGACTCTGATGGAAAAGTTGTATGGGAAAAAAAAGAAAAATATTATGGAAACATATTTTTTATTGAACCTGAAATAACAAAAAGTGGGAAATATACTCTAAGGTTAGATATCCCCTCAAAAAGAACATGGTTAGAAACAAAATTTGAAGTAAAAGATTCTGGACAAGAAAAAAAAGAAGATATGCTTACAATTGAGGGAAAGATAGAATGAAAAAGACACTATTATCATTGATGGCTTTGGGAGCTGGAGTTGGAAGTTTTTTAAGTTCTGGGTGTACTCCTGAAGGACGTGCTTTTTTTCAAGAAACAGGGAGAGGCGTGGCACAGTCATTTGCATACAGTGCAGCTGATGAATCTGGAAAAAATATGGCAAATTCAAACAGAGGGATGCCTCCTCAGACAAATGTTAATGGTTATGATTCACAGCAGCAGCAAGCAAAACTTCCTACTTATTACATAGATAGGGATTTATTAGATGGAAGTGAAAAGGACTTGGCAGAAGCAAGAGCAGTATACAGGATAATGGTAATAGGTGTTTCAACAATCCACAGAGAAAGTGAAGAGGGAAGAGAAGAGTATTTTAAAAATTGTCCTGAAAGATTTGTAAGCGAGTATAAGGAATTTTTAGTCTTATTTGATAAATGGTGTACATTTAATAGGACAAAGAATAAAAGAGGAATAAAAGTAGAAGATAGAATCAGCCATGAACAATTAATTATTGAACTTAGAAAAATCAAAAAAGCTGCTGTAAGAGAAGGGGTTAGAGAAAGAGAATAAAAAATTTATAAACAACATTTTCGTGTTAAAAGAGAGAAAAAGATGGTGAATAAACTTAACAAAAGAGCTCAAGTAACTATATTTATTATACTGGCAATTGTGATTGTTGCTCTTGGAATTATAATTTACATGTTTTATCCGCAGATTAAATCCAGCCTTGGCTTTGTTGAACAAAATCCAAATGCCTTTATGCAGAGCTGTTTGCAGGACAAGGTTAAGGAAACTGTAGCAAAAATTACTCCTCAGGGAGGAAGCCTTAACCCAGAGTTCTATTACTTATACCAAGATGTTAAGATAAGATATCTTTGCTACACAAATGAATACATTAAAAAATGCACTGTCCAGGAGCCAATGCTTAAGGAAAGCATTGAAGCTGAAATAAAGGCAGATATTCAAAGCAATGTTAATGAGTGCCTTAATGAACTTGAAAGAAGTTTTGCTGGAAGAGGATATCAAGTTAGTTTGAGAAGAGGGGCTTTTGCAGTTGAGTTGCTTCCAAAAAGAATTGTTGTTGCATTAAATTCAAGTCTTTTATTAAAAAAAGGAGAGGAGACAGAAACTTACTCTGAATTCAAGGTAGTCTTGAACAATAATCTTTATGAATTGGTTTCAATTGCCAATAGCATCTTAAGCTTTGAAGCAACTGTGGGAGATGTTGAAACAACTTCATACATGAATTATTACAGGGACTTGAAAGTAGAAAAATTAAAACAAAGTGATGGAACAAAAATCTACATCTTGACTGACAGGAACACAGAGGATAAGTTCCAGTTTGCTTCAAGAAGTCAGGTTTGGCAGGCAGGATATTAAATGAAGAAAAATAATTTAATTAAAATCTCACTATTCTTTTTATTTGGGATTTTCTTGATTAGTTTGGTTTCAAGTCAGGTTTCTTATTGCTGTGAAAAAACAACTTATGGGGCATGGTGCCAAAATGAAGAGCTAAGCAAGTGTGATTCTAATTTTCAGAGTTCTCCTACTTCATGCGAGGCAACTAGTTATTGCAGGCAAGGATGCTGTTTTAATAGCCAGGAAGGAACCTGCATTGAGAACACTCCTCAAAAAATATGCCTGGAAAAAAGCGGATTGTGGAATGATAATGCTGAGTGCAATGTTCCTCAGTGTGATTTGGGATGTTGCTTGATTGGAAGTCAGGCTGCTTTTGTAACACAAACAAGATGCAAGAGATTATCTAATTTATATGGATTGCCAATTAATTTCAAGACAGCAATAGGAAGCGAGACAGAGTGCATTTTAAGTGCGACTTCAGAGATTGAAGGTGCTTGTGTTTTTGACCAGGAAACTGAAATAACCTGCAAGAGGACAACACAAAGAGCATGCAATGAAATGAAAGCAAAGAGTGATTCTGGAGGATTTTTTTCTTTTTTTTCAAGTGAAGAAGAATATGCTGGTGTAGATTTTTATCCTGGAAAATTATGCTCTAATGAAGAGCTTGGAACAAACTGCGCTCCTTCTCAAAAAACTTCTTGTATTGAAGGAGAGGATGCTGTTTATTTCTTAGATACATGTGGAAACAAGGCAAATGTATATGATGCTTCAAAGTATAATGACAAGAATTATTGGGGAGAGATTAAGGATGTTGCTGAGAGCTGTGGATATGGAACTGGAAATGCAGATTCAAGAACATGCGGGAACTGTGATTATTTTTATGGAACTACTTGCAAAAAATATGAAAGAGGAGTAGATGCAGGAAGCCCTAATTATGGAGATTATATTTGCAGAGATTTAGGATGTGAGTTTGAAGGGAAAAGATATGAGCATGGAGAGAGTTTTTGTGCTGTTACTGCAAATGGCAGGTTAATCATAGGAGAAGATACAACTTTCAATGAAGAAGATTTAGAAGAAAAAAATCAGCCTGGAAGCAGATACTTTAGATTATTATGTTATAATTCAGAAATTATTGTTGAGCCGTGTGCTGAGTTCAGGACTGAAGTATGCATACAAGACAAGATAGGAGATTATCAGGCAGCTGCATGCAGAGCAAACAGATGGAATGACTGCACTTCAATAAATGAAAGCAATGAAGATATTGCAAAAGAACAGTGTGAGAATGAAGACAAGAGGGATTGCATATGGTTTGACATTGAAGGAATAAAAGGATGCGCTCCAAAATATGCTCCTGGATTTAATTTCTGGGAAGAGGATTCAGATGCTGACATCTGTGCTACAGCAGATGCGCAATGCACAATTGAATATGAAAAGCCTATTGGAGGAGATTGGGATTGTGAAAAAAACTGTGATTGCGAGGATGATTCATGGAAAACAAACATCAACAAAATATGCGGAACTCTTGGAGATTGCGGAAGCAAAAAGAATTTCCTTGGTTATGATGGATTCTTTTCAACAAATAATCTATACAAAAAAGGAGAAATAAAAGACTAAGATGAATAAATTAGGAAGGATTGCAATATCTGAAATATTAATTTTGATAATTGGAACAATAGCATTTGCGTATTTCGCAGGGATTGGAAGTTTGCCGTTGGTTAGTGGGGCTGAAAAATCTTGTAAAACCTCTAAAGATTGTGAAAGAAATGAATATTGCAGTAACGACGGGAAATGCGTAGCTGGA
>JBFYLU010000029.1:0-13977 GCA_041305285.1 Nanobdellota archaeon | reverse complement strand
TCCAGGCACGGCTCCCGCTTTCAATAGCAAATAAAACTTTTATTTTTTCTTGTTTTTCAATCTCTTTGATTAATTTTAGAATTTGTTTTTTCATTTTATTGCCTCCTGTATTTTTCCAATAGTAGTTTTCTTTTACACTGTAGCTTTTCTTTTTCCAATAGTAGTTTTCTTTTACACTGTAGCTTTTCTTTTTCCAAAAGAAAAACCCATTTTTCTACCCCTCTTGTAGTTTTTTCTACCACTGTAGTTTCTTTTTTTCTAAAAAAGAAACCCAGGGCGAAAGGAGAGAATCGAACTCTCTTTGCTGAACCTTGTGAGGCAAGCGCAGAGTCGATGTCTCCAAAACCACCCAGTGTTTTGTCGAGGGCGAAAGGAGAGAATCGAACTCTCGTCTTGCGAGCCACAGTCGCACATTCTGCCATTGAACTACAATCGCCATTAGGGAACCAAGCATTCTTGACATACAATTTCCCTATCATTGAGTCAAGCTTGTCCCCTATGTTTAGTTTAATTAAAGATGGTATAAAAAACTTATTAAAGAGAAGATAGGGCAGTAGGAAACAGTCGGTGTTCTTCGCACAGCTAGAGAAATCGTCTTTAGTTTGAATGATGCCGATAACCTCGGCTTTTCATAGCTGTCATGTTTTTATTCATACCAACTAGTTTTTAAACCTAACTATTATGGATTTTACATGCAAATAAAGTCAAAAAAATATGAGCTTTTAGCGCCTGCAGGAGATTTTCCAATGCTAGTCGCAGCTATAAACGCAGGAGCAGACGCAGTTTACTTTGGCTTAAAAGAATTTTCAATGAGGCAAGGAGCAAAGAACTTTTCTCTGTTGGATTTGGATTTAATCAATAAACTATGCAAGGAAAAATCAGTAAAAAAATATCTGACTTTAAACACTATCATCTATGACTCTGAACTTTCAAGAATAGAAAAAACAATAAAAAAAGTCAAGAACAAGGTGGATGCAATAATTTGCTGGGACTTGTCAGTAATTGAGTTGTGCAGAAAGCATAAAATCCCGTTTCATGTTTCAACCCAGGCTTCTGTTGCAAATATTGAATCAGCTAAATTCTATAAAAAACTTGGAGCAAAAAGAATAATCCTAGCAAGAGAATTAAATCTTAGCCAAATAAAGAAAATCTCAAAGATAATTCCTGTTGAATGCTTTGCACACGGAGCAATGTGTGTTGCAGTTTCAGGAAGATGCTTTACTTCTCAATTCTTATTTGGAAAATCAGCAAATAGAGGAGAGTGCCTTCATCCATGCAGGAGAAGTTATATTGTTAAGGACAAGCAAGAAGGATATGAACTTTGTCTGCAGAATGACAAGGTAATGTCTGCAAAAGACTTGTGCACCCTGCCTTTTATTGACAAGATGAAAGATGCAGGCATTGTAAGTTTCAAGATTGAGGGAAGAAATCGTGATCCAAGGTATGTGGACATTGTAACTCGAGTTTATAGAAAAGCTCTTGATGAAGACTTATCTTCAAATCCAAGCAAAATAAAAACAGGAATTGAATTGCTTAAACAAGCATACAACAGGGGATTTTCCTCTGGTTTTTACATAAAAATGCCAACTGCAGACGATTTTTCAAAAATAGAAAACAGTGCCTCAGAAATTATAAAACATTTTGTTGGAAAGGTAACTCATTATTTTGATAAAATCAATGTGGCAACAATAAAGCTTGTTTCTGGATTAAATGCAGGAGATAAAATCGCAGTCATTGGAAATACTACTGGAATTGTTAACTCTAAAATAGAAAACATGGAAATGAAAAAAAAGCCAATACTCTCAGCTAAAAAAGGCGATGAAATAGGAATCAAGCTTCCAAAAGTAAGGAAAAATGACGAAGTCTATGTATTAAAAATAAGAAAAAAAGAATTCTAAAAAAATAAAAAATTAAGGATAGCTAGATACTTGTGAGCAGAATTTGTTCTCTCCTTCTTGAGTGAAATAAACTCTAACATTAGCATCTGTAGCCATTAAGGTTGTGGTTAATGTAACTGTTTTTGTAGCAGCAACATTCCCCGCCTGTATCACCTCAGTATTGCTCACAGTAGCATTGCTTAAAGTTATTCCAACACCATCTACAGAGTCTCCGCTTGAACCAATTCCTCTTTCAAGAACAACTTGGCATTCTGTGCCATCACAATCAATGCTTGTTGGCTCTATTATTATTCCAACGCATTTTTGGCTGACTTCAAGTGATTCAGATTGCCCTTCAAGAATATTCAATATTACTGCCCAGACAATTCCGACTGCAACTAAAACTAAACCAACCATTATGATTGTAAGCACAATAGCAGATAAACCTTTCTTGTCTTTTAACATTTTTATCCTCCTTTCATTCAATCTCTTTAATTAGAAACTCCTTTATTTAAAGTTTGTTGTCATATTATAGAGGATATCATTCATTTAAAAAAAGTGATTATATTATTTATTAAACTCATCTAATAAGCTGAATAAATCCTTGCTTTCCATTACTTTGTCAACATCATTCAATCCCCTATGCTCAGCGAGTTTTGCAAATGCCTCTGGCTTGTATCCCCTTTTTCTTAATGAAGCAACTGTTGGAAGCCTTTCATCTTCTAATCCAGAAAATTCTCCTTCTGATATTGCCTTTGCAATTTTTCTTTTGGATAATATCAAGTCAGTAAATTTTATTCTTCCAATGAAAAAAGTCCATGGAAATTTCTTTCCTAACCCAAGGGTTTCATAAATCATCTTCTGCCTTTTTGCATTATCCATGTGGTCTTTCCCTCTTATTACATGACTCATCTTGTATTCAATATCATCAACTGTGACACTTAGGTTCATCAAAGGCCAGACCCTGTATTTTTTCTTTTGCCTTGGATGCTCATGAGTGTTGATTCTTGCCAATGGAAAATCCCTCATTGCTGGATTTGGGTCTTCTACTGAAGATTTAAATCTCAAAACAGCCTCCCCTTCTTTATAGCCATTTTTATCAAGCATTTTTTTCCATCTTTCAAGATTTTCCTTTACACTTAAATCTCTGCACTGGCATTTTTTCTTTTGGGAAATCATTTCCTTGAATGTTTCAGCAGGACACTCACAAACATAAACTTTTTCTTTTTTAATTAATTTCTCAGCATACTCATAATAAATTTTTAATCTGTCAGACTGGACAATATATTCCTCAACATTTCCAAAAAGCCAGTCACAGTCTTTTTTTATTTGCTCATATGCTTCTGGCATAATGCTCTCAGGATTAGTATCCTCAATCCTTACATAAAATTTTCCTCCATATTTCTTGACATATAATGATGAAATCATGTTTGAGATTATATGCCCCAGGTGCAAAGGTCCAGAAGGTGCAGGAGCAAACCTCATTACAACTCCTGTTTTGGGAACATCTGGCAATTCAGGCAAGCCTTGTCTTTCCTCTCTTTCACTCACAACTTTTTCAAAGTTCTCAAAAAGGCTTTTTTGCTCTTCTAATGAAAGTTGGTTTATCTCCTTAATAATCTCAGAAATCTTTTTCCCATATTTTTTCATGTCTTCTTTTTTCAATCCTTCATGAAACAAGGCAGAAATAACAGCCCCTTGCTGTGCTTTTCCATTGTATGCAATTGCATTTTTCAATGCATACCCTCTTATTTTTTTGTCTAATTCCATAATTTAATAATTAAACCTCTTTTCATAAGCTTTGTGGTTGAACCATTCCAGTATAGCAGAAATTATCTGAACCTGATTTTCTACAGTTATGGTATATAATAATCTCCACCCATTTGGCAAGTCGTATTTCCACAGATTAGTAATATGATATCTTTCAATATAAATTGCAGGGAATAATCTTTTAGGAATTTGAATCCCAAAAAAAGCATTTTGTTGCAAATCTTTGATAGCCCTCTTGATTGATTTTTTAAGAATATCTGACTCATCCAGGGAATTAAAATCCTCTTCTAATTTTTCTGAGATAAATTTAACTTTTGAAGGTTTTATCATAATTTTATTTCCTTTCTTTTTGAAAGCATTTTAGCTAATCCAGGATTCCAGATATAGGCAATTGTCTCATTTCTGTCAAAGGCAATTTTATTTATGCTTTCCAGATAATCTAATACAACCAAGTAAGTTTGCCACATTACTTTTCTCGGAAGTTTTTCCCATAATTGCCTCTTGTTAAACTCTCCTGAATGCTCTTCAATGATATTCTCTATCATGAGAACAGTATTTAGTGTGGGTGAACGAATAAATGGATTTTTTGTTTTTAACATATTTGTTTATATATCAATTGATATATAAATCTTTCTGTATCTTTTTTGAATCAAAAATATTAAATACCCTTTCCTTTAGATATCTGCATGAAAACTCTAAAAGATAAAGTCGGAGATGGTGTTGGAAGAGTGTTTAAATTCACTTGCTTAGGAGTTACTCTTGGATTTGCTGTAGGAGCAGTTGGCGGAGTAATTGGAGGAGAGTATCTTAATGATTATCTTAAACTCTTGAACAATTCCCCGAAAATACTTCAGTATGCAGTTGATGCTGGAGGAGCTCTTATTGGAGGAGGAATAGGATTTTTTGCAGGAGGAGCTATTTCACATTTTTTGGGCGGATATGGCAATATTTTCAAAGAAATTTAATAAGAACTAGGATTTAGTTTCTTTTCAATCACTTCAAGTCTTTGCTGTATGTGATAAATCTGATTGCTTATATCTTCAATCTTGTCAGTTATATCCATAAGCCTTTTTGCAAGTTTCCTTCTTTTTTCATCTGCATCAGAGCCATTTGAATATCCAGAATCTGAATCAGAAGATGTAGTTGTTGTAGTGCTAGAACTCATTCCAAAGATTCCAAACCCACTAACAGGAGCATTATCTGAGCTTGAAGATACCTGAGCTTCTTTTTTCAGCTCTTTAAGCCTTTCCTGCTGTTTTTTGTATCTCTCGCTCAAGTCCAAGACATCATCTCCTTTGTTGAAAAACCATGCCATAATAAATCAATGTCTTAGAGATTTTTAAACTTAGTTGTTGTAGGAAACATTTTTTAAACACCCATGTATATAGTATTTAATAAAAAAGAACAAAATGGCAGCGCAAAAATCTGTTTCAGAATTAATTGAAGAGGTTAGTAAGAGAAAACCAGAGACAACGCACAAGCTTGTCTATGAAACTTATGCAGAAAGCCTTGAGCCTGTTTATTACTTTATCCTTGATTTAATGAATGATTTAAGACTAAGCCCAGAAAAACTGATTGATAATTTCTCTCCAACTCCTGGCTCTACTCAGTTTGCAGAACTTAGTGACAGAGCATCAAGAATGCAGCAATATGCTACAAAAATAATGGGAGATGTTAATATAGTTTTAAGGAGTGTTTTGAATATAGTTTATGATTTAAAGGATTTTAGATTAAGGCTAAAGACTTATGATGAAATGAGATCTTCTGATGAATCTGTAAGAAAAACTTCAAGATTAAGTCTAAAGCAAATCTGGATGGACAAGGTTGATGTTAATAAAGGAAATTCAAGCATAAAAGCAATGGCTCTTGGACAAGCAGCATTTGTGACACTAATTGATGCTTTTCTTGCTTCAGATACAGTAAAAGATGCTGCAAATCTTGATTTGGATGACAGAGTAAAAAGAATTGTAATCCCAAGAGTGCAGGAATTCAACAATTGGATTGAGCAATCTGAATCAGAGTTAAGAAAAAGATATGAACTTGAAAAGAACTACTTAAGAAGCCAGGTTAATTCACTCAAACTCTATTCAAGATGGGCAAAACCTTATCTGATTTCTGCACAGCAATTAGAATCAAGCAGTTCAAAAAATGCAGCTCTTGTAAAAACCTTTAACAGAACGATTCTTGAACTGACTCTTCTTGGAAAATCTCCTCTAAAAGCAGAAGAAGTCCTTCCAAAGCAGTTTAAAAATCAGGCAATTCGAGGATACAATAACTGTGTTTTAGTTGACTTTACCTTCACTGCTGTGCCTATCCAGGGAAAATTCATAGGAAAAGCAGAAGTTACTTTCAAGGGCTATGCATTAAATGATGATGAATTCAATAAATTCAAGCAGGAATTTGAAAAGTCAGACTCAACAGATGTTTTAAGGCTAATAGATGGAATAACAGATGAAAGCCTTAATCAACTGCAAGAGGAAATCGACTTCTTCTTAAGTGAAAAAGAAATGGAGAAAAAAGCAGAAGAAGAAAGAGTTGCAGAAGAGCAAAGCAATCCAGTATTAGCTTTATTGGGGTTTTATAATAAAAAATCAGAAAAAAACAAAGAAGAAAAAGAAGGAAAAAAAGAAATAACAGAAATAAAGCCAGATAATTGGATGGAAAAACAATTCTTAAGGCCAGAAGCACAAAGATTAGCAAGAGAAACAGCATATAATCTTTTTGATATCTACAAAAAAGCTCACGGCATGCCTTCTTATAGCTGAGCTTATTTTGTTCTCACTTCTTAGTAACACCAAATAGTAAGATTTATAAGGTAATCTGCTTATGCCTTTAAGCATAAGATGACAAATAAAACAAACAAGATAATTCCTATAGCACGCCCTGGTATGGAGACCATCTTAGAGATACTCCAAGAAGTTGGTAATCTATATAATCAAAACACCTTAGATATGGTTGCATTAAGTCCTCATAATACCTTTAGAAGATATATAACCTCAGTTATTAATGATGTTCCTGATCAAATGAGATTGGCTAAGGTAGGGCATTATAATTTATTAATAAGATATCTTGATAAAAAAAGAATTCCACGAGAGTGCATGAATCCTAAAAATTGCCCAGAAGAGGTAATAAGAATAGGACAAATTATGGAGAAAAGAGGAGATAAGAATTTAGTAAGTATTGTTAATCAGGATGAATTAGGCTTTTTTTTAAAGGTATTTGAAGAACAAGGGTTTGATGCTTCTACTCATTACCCCCATAAATAGCTCTTTTTAATACTACTTTTCTTGGTTCTAGGTCTTTTCCAACATCAAGGTGAGCATCTCTAATATCTCTTGAAGCCATAGTAGTAATTCTTCTGTTTATGTCTGCTCTATTTGTTTGGTTTTGGCGTCCTGCATTAAGAACCATCCTCTCCCCTCTATATTCAAAATAAAAATCATGCCCATGCTGGCCTAAATCTTTAATGCCAGGAATATTCTTCTTCATAATTTTAATAACATCATTTGCGTCATATACCTGAGCATCGGGATTAAGAAATTCATTGCTTACATAACTGTCTAATGCAGGAAGTCTTAGCAAAGGATGTTTTATTTCTTCATACCTTGGATCCCAGTCTTTTAAAAATTGGTCAGATACATAAGCAATGCTTCCAACTTTTAATGGAAACTCTCCTGACTCATCTCTTTGTTTTCTAGCAGCGAGTATTGTCTGATCTTTAATAAAAGCATCTTGCAATATCTCTTCATACTCTTTATTTTTTTTGTATTCCTTTAACCTTTCGATTATTTCCATAGCAGTAGATCTTGGATCATATACTCCCTCTTGAACTAATGTTCCGGAAAAATCTCTCATATAAACCTCTCCTTTTCTTTCATGGAACAATAATGGAATTCTTGCTTGCCTTTCTTCCCAGGTTAATCTTTCCAATCCCCCTGTTTTTACTTCTTCTCCTCTCCCAGTCATGCAAATTAATGCTCCTCCAATAATAAATGCAATTCCAAGAAGAGAACCTAATTGATTTTCCAGTCCTCCAATAACATTTCCAGTCATTGAAAAAGATTTTGATGAGATTATTATCCCTGCAATTATCAAACTAATCCCAGAGATAATCCTTAGGTTTTTCATTCTCTTTCTCCAAAATCAAATACAGAAGCCAGATAAACCAATGTTCCAAGAATAATCAATATTAATCCAAGAATAGAGCCAACTCCCTGGCTGATATTCCCTACAGTATATCCTGTCATTGAGAGGGATTTTAATGCAAGAGTTATTCCAACTATTATTAAAATCACTGCAAGAATTAATTTCACCTTTTTCATAGAATCCTTATGTTTTCGATACTTTTAATAATTTGCCTATCTCTTGGGTTTTATGCCTAAATCAAAAAAACAGAAAAAAGAAAACAAAAAACCAGAAGTCAAGGCAGAAAAAGAAAAAATAAAAGAAATTAAGGAAACCTCCAAAAAAACAAAAGTCAAGGAAGAGGAAGAAGAAATATTAGAAGAGGTAAATGAAGAAAAGGAAAAATCCTTAGAAGAAGATGTTTCTAATGAAGAGATTCAAACTCAAAGATTCAAAGGTTTTTCAGCTTCCCTGCCAAGCGCTCCTGTTCTTGAGAAAATTGCAGATGCCTCAAACACTTCTGATATTGACTGGGGTTTATCTGAATCAAGGGAAGAAAAAAAAGAGCCAGCAAGAGATTATTCTGTACTTGAAGAAGGGGTTTCAAGCAAGTATGCTACCATTGAGCCTGGATTTGCAAATGCTCCTGTTCTAATGAGGGTTGAGAGAATTGATATTTCTTCTGTAGCCCCAGAACCTATTAACAGAAAAAGAGAAGTTACTTTTTTCCAGCCGCCTGAACTTTCTTTAAAAAAAGAAGATTATGAATTTCTAAATCGTCCTTCAGGAGATTTTGTTCCAGGCAAGGAAAAGGAAAAAATAGGAAGAGAATACAAGCCCAAGCACAGGTGATATTTTTTATTAATATCTTATAATTGACTTCGTCAGATTATTCGCTTTGTAATCTATTAAAATAATAACTTTTTATAGCATTGAGAGAAACTATTATTATAATAATCTAAATTAAATCAAAAAGAGGTGATAATTACTCACGCCTCAATAACATAATCAAATACTTTGTCATAAGGAATAAACATCTCGCAGGTTTCTTTTATGGATAATTTTTCCATTATTTTTCTAAACAATCTTATTGAATTGCCATGAGCAGAGACAGCAACATTGACTTTATTTTTTTTCATGAAATCAATTAAGTATTTAATAAATGGCTTTACTCTTTTTTCTACATCAGCAAAACTCTCTCCTTTTGGCGGACGAATATTCCAGCTTCTGTGCCAATCATCATATTTTTCTGTTCCAAATTTTTTAACAACTTCCAGATGAGTTTTAGAATTCAGATTTCCATAATTTCTCTCAATCATCCTGTCATCTATGATTATCTCCTTGCATTCTGGATGATTTTTCAAGACAGGCTTTAAGGTGTCTTTGCTTCTTGACAAATGAGTCTGAAAAGCAACTTCAAATTTCTTGTTTTTTAATCTTTCAGCAACAATTTGCGCATCTTCCATGCCTGTTTTAGTAAGCTTGGAATCAACAAACCCAGTAAACTTGCTGTCTCTGTTAAACTCTGTCTGCCCATGCCTGAATAAGTAAATGTGAAGTTTCACCATCTTTTATAAATTAAATAGCAATAAGGTATATAAATAACTTTTCACTCTATAAAATATGGCAAAAAAGGGTGAATATAATGTTAATGAGTTGTACCAAGGCGGATATTCTGCATTAGAGCCAGGCTACGGAGATGTTTTTACTGGATACAGGGTTTCTCCCTCTCAGCTCGGAGCACCAACAAAACCAGACACTGCAAACCAGATTGCTCAGGTTAATATGCTTCTTAATCAAGGAATAATTCCAATTGAAGTCGGTGCATTAAGTCCAGAAGTATTTGACCAGATTCCAAAACAGCATTTCAAGGAAATAAACAGAATGGCAAAATTAACAGGAGCAGATATTTCTGTTCACGCTCCGATTATAGAAGCCTCTGGGATAGATGAGCACGGATGGGATGAATCAGCAAGACAGCTCGCAGAAAAACAATTAATGGAAGTTGTTGACAGAACAGCTCCAATGAATGAAAGAGGCGGAATGTCAATCACAATTCACGGAGCAGGAAAGATTTATGGTGCAGATTATATAATGACTCCTGAAGGAAAAAAAGAAGCAAATATTATTGTAGTGAACAGAGAAACAGGCAAGCCAACAACAATTCTTTCTGAAAAAGAAAAATACTCCCCAGAAGATATGGGGATGAAATCAGTTTTGACTCCACAGGACTCTCTTGGTGAATTAAACAAAACCGAATGGAATACCTCTCTTTCTCAGCTAACTCATTATGTCTCAGATGCTAATGGGATTATTACTAAAAATGAAGCTGCTCTCATGGATGTAATTCCTTTATTGGAAGAAAAGAAAATTTCATTGGATAGTTTGGATAATCACCAAAAAATAGCATATAAAAATATCCTTAATGCCAAGGCATATTTAAATGACGCACGTGCTGCTCTAAGCAACATGTTTGAAAAAGCCTATAAATTTGGCACAGATGAAGATAAAGCAAAGTTAAAAAAAGCCTCTGAGACATTCAAAACAAGTCTGGATAAAAATAAAACCCTGACAGGACAATCTGACGCAATAATAAATTTAGTATCTCAGTTAG
This sequence comes from Nanobdellota archaeon, assembly GCA_041305285.1. Classification (GTDB taxonomy): domain Archaea; phylum Nanobdellota; class Nanobdellia; order Pacearchaeales; family GW2011-AR1; genus WJLC01. The sequence continues at coordinate 3,591 of JBFYLU010000029.1, read as the reverse complement.
GTGAAGTCCAGCCACAGATTTATGCTCCAATAGAAGAATTTGCAGTTGACAAATCAGCCAAGACTTTTGGAAATGTTGCACTCCATGCATACGAAAAATACAAGGACAAGGCTCCAACAATCAATATTGAAAACTTATTTCCAGGCATGGCTTTTTCTCACAGTGAAGAATTAGCAAAGCTTATTCAAAAATCAAGACAAGAGTTTGTTAATGCAGCAATTGCAAAAGGATATTCCAAGTCAAAAGCAGAATCACAAGCAGAAAAAATGATTGGAGTGACTCTTGATGTTGGGCATCTTAATATTGCAAGAAAAAAAGGATTTACTGAAAAAGACATTTTAAAAGAAGTAGAGCAGATTGCAAAATACGTGAAGCACGTGCATTTAACTGATAATTTTGGCTACTCTGACAGCCATCTTCCTCCTGGAATGGGCAATGTTCCTATTAAAGGAATACTTGAAAAATTAGAAAAAGTTGGATACAAAGGAAAGAAAATTGTAGAGGCTGGTGGATTTGTCCAGCAATTTGGAACCTCTCCTTTTCCAGTTGCATTAGAAGCTATGGGTTCTCCAATGTTTAATTATGGAGGGCAAACTTACTGGAACCAAGCTTCAGGATTGCATCAAGGATATTCAGGAGGTTTTGGAGAGATGCTTCCGCAGATTAATTATGAAACTTTTGGAGCTGGATTTTCAGCCCTTCCTGTTGAATTAGGAGGACAGCGTCCAGGAGCAAAAGGCAGCAGAATGAGCGGACGTCCAATGGAGTAATTACTTTAAATCAGTAAATTTAAAAACTAAAATTCCTTGTTATAAGGATAAAAAAGAGCAAAAAAAGATGGCGAAAAAGAAAAAAAATCTAAAAAAAGTAAAAAAGATAAAAGAGCAGGATATTCCTACACTTCAGTTAAAAAAAGAATCTGAAATTGCAATGGATTTTGCATTAAAGGTTTACAAGAAATTTGAAAAGTCAATCAAGTCAATAATTCTTTTTGGTTCAACTGTAAAGCAAACAAATGTTCCTGGCTCAGATGTTGATATTATCATAGTTATTGACGATGTTTCCATAAAATGGGACACAGAGCTTATTTCATGGTATAGGGAAGAATTAGATAAGATACTAAGGGCAAATCCTTATCAGCAAGGACTTCATATTAACACAATAAAACTAAGCACTTGGTGGAGAGATTTAATGAGAGGAGACCCTGTTTTGATAAATGTTTTAAGATACGGAGAAGCATTGATTGACTTGGCTGGATTTTTTGAGCCATTGAAATTTCTTTTGATTAATGGGGAAATAAAGCCGACTCCAGAAGCAGTTTATAATGCTCTTCAAAGAGCTCCTTTGCATCTTCAAAGAAGCAAGGCAGCTGAAATAAATGCAATTGAAGGATTATACTGGAGCATGGTTGATGCATCTCAAGCAGCTCTTATTTCTGCAAATGTCTCTCCTCCTAGTCCTGAGCATATTCCAGTTGACTTGGAAGAAACTTTTGTTTCTGCAGGAATGCTTAATAAAAAATATGTTTTATGGTACAGGGACTTGCTTATACTTCACAAGAAAATAGTTCACGGAGAAATTACAGAGCTTAAAGGTGTTGTAATAGATGAATGGCAGGATAAAACTCAGGAATTTCTTGATGTAATGATTGGGTTAGTAAAAGATATAGTAAGCAAATAAGATTTATATTTTTTGATAATTAATTTAACCTAAGCTCTTTTTTAGTTGCTTTAATTCTTGTTTTGTTGGCTTCATCAATTATATCTAATAATGGATTATGTTCTATTGGTGTTTCTTTGTATGGTTCTCTGACAAGATCAAGGGCATGCGGACGATTTTTTACTGCCTCTCCCTCTCTTTGTAATTGTTCCGCAAAAGATTCATTCCAAAATGTTCTTGAATCTGATTCACTTTTTCCATTTAATTCTGTCCAGCTTGCTCCTATTAATGGGACTACTCTTGAAACCTGATTATTTCTTAAATAAGAATAATCTATAGGATGAAAACTCCATGTTGCAAGTTCTGCAAATGCTTCATCTGCCAGTTGTTCATTAAGATATTGATTTTGCCATACTCTTAGTTCAGAGGCACTATATCCTCCAAGTTCAGTGAAACTTGCTCCTATTTTCGGGCAGTGTTGAATTCTGTAGTTTGTCATTTTAATTCCTCCCTCTAACTTTTAATACCCCAAATGAGCATAATCCGTCGTAATAATCAAAATTGCTCCCTCCAATGCATAATCTTCCATCTCTTGTGCTTATCATAGATATATCTAAAGAATCATTGAATAAATAATTAAGCTTTTCTACATATGGCTTTAAACCAAATCTTTTTGCAATTCCTGCAAGCTTGTTTTTGGTTTTTTCATCTCCGCATAATGCCTTAATCATTGGATTTTCTGCAAATTCCTCAGGTGATTGCTCTCCTATTCTGAACTCAATAGGAAATTGAACTTCATCTCTGTTTCTATCAGATACAAAAAGTGCTTCATTATTGGAATTTCTAATATTATCAAAACTGCAAAATGCCCTGTCTTGATTTTTGAAAATATCCAAAACTCTTTGAGCATAAACATCTGAACTTTTAGCAGCTGAATAAATTAATGAAACTATTTCTCCAAAAGTAGGCCGGAAAAGTCCTGCTTCATCAATTCCCAATCCAACTCTCTTGTAAGTTGTAGGACCAAAAACCTGTGAATCAAAAGAAACTCTTCTTCCTTTGTGAGGAACACTAAGAATTGTCTTTGTCTCAAATCTGGCTTTTGCCATTTTTAGAATTACTCCCTTAATATATCTGCAAGACTTGCTTTTGTGGCCCTTTTTCTTATTTTAGGTCTTAATGCATCTAACTTGTTTAATTCAAGTGTGTTAAGAATATTCCTCACTCTTTCATATTTCTTAAGAGTATCTTTAGCTTGCTCAACATCATCATCTGATAATCCTAAAGCTTTGGCATTTTTCTTAATGGCTTCTGCTTTTTTAATTTTCTTTAAAATGTCAGAATAATTTTCCTCTGAAAATCTTTCAAATTCTCTTGTTGCTCTTTGATATTCTGGACTATTCTCCCCTAAAAAGTCCCTTAAGGTATTTCCATAAACCTCAGCATCAAGGAACTGCCCCATCTTAATGTTTCCTAATGCTTTAGAATATTTTCCAGTATAAACTTCAAGAGCTTTTTTTATTCCTTCTCCAGAAGCAAGTGCACCAGCAACAACGCCTTCAGCGTCATCTTTGTTCCAACCAAAACTATAAACCTGCTCTTCAAGTGCAGCTCTTATCAAATCTTCATCATCACCTGCTGTTTCTACGAATGCACTCCACTTGTATTTATCTATTAATTGCGATGGTGTTTCTGTCATGTCTTTTTAGAACCTTTAGACTTTATAAATCTTTCTCTATGCTGTATCTTAGAAGTAGTAACAATATTATTTCTTTGTCTCTTCATACAATACCCTTACTTTTACTGGTATTTTTGAACGTATCTGGCTGATTAATCCTCTTGCAAATTCAACACTCTTTGGATTTGGAAGCTCAAACTTGAATACAGGGCTTCCTTTGTCTACTATTGCAGCCTTGCTTATTGCTCTTCCAA
>JBFYLU010000028.1:0-12951 GCA_041305285.1 Nanobdellota archaeon | reverse complement strand
TCTGCAATAAAGAATATAGTTGCCAAAGACGGAGATATAAAGAGTATTTCATGGAAAGTGAAGAATACAGGAACTTTATTCTTGAATACTTGTGTGCTAAAAGCTATTGGAGATAAGTCTTCTTGGTTAAGTGTTGGAGAAACAAGGAATCTGGCTGCAGGAGAAGAGCATGATTTTATCTTTAAGATGAATGTTCCAAAAGGAACTGGTTCTGGAGTGTATTCTATGGGAATTGAATTAGTATGCAATGAGCTTAGTGAAAGAGCTGATTTTAGTGTTGAAATTACTGAAGCAAAACTAAATTTTGATTTAATTAAAGTGGAAAGAGCAGGAGACAAGGAGATTATTATTAGCTATAGTTTAAAGGAAATTTCAGGAATTAACCAAGAAGTTAATTTGCAGTTCATGTTATTTGATAGCAACAATAATAAAATATTAGAAGCTTTGGATGTAAGAGATCTTAAGGCATTTGAAGAAGGAGAGTTTGGATTGAGAATAATTGTTGATAAAAGCTTAAAGGGAAATCTTAATTTGCTTGTTAATCTGAATTCAGAAACTTACTCTGGTTTTGTTCAAGAGGATGTTTTCCTTGCTCCAATGAGCGGATTTTCAGTATTTGGAGAGACATTAGAAGGTTCAGATATAGTTCTTTGGGGAGCAATAGCTTTTGTTTCTGGCATTGTCTTGTTATTTATTATAAGGCAGATAATTGAAACAAGAAAATCAAAAAGAAGAATGAATAATATAATACACTTGGGACATCACAGATGAAAATACTCGTTCTTATTTGAATTCCCGTATTTAGGGCATCATAGAAGAAACTAACAAAATTATTTCTTTTTCTTTTTTATTCCTCTTAATCTCTTGGCTCTTTCTACTAATGAAATAGCAATCTTTTCTTTGCTGATGTTTTTTCTTAATTTTTCACTCTTTTCTTTTATCCTAGAAAGTTCTTTTTCCAAATAATCTTTGGACTTTTCAACCACTTTGAGATTTTCTTCAAGTTTTCTTAGACGTTCGTACATTTTTCCCTCTTTTTTATGAATATAATTGCTCTTTTTGCTTTTTATTTCTTTCTATTTTATTCTTTTTTTAGTTCTTTTTTTGTATTCCCTGAAAGTCTTATATTCTCTTTTTCTTCTTTTTCCTGCATAAAACCCTTTTTTGCAGATTATTGCGAGTCTTGATAGAATATACAATGCAATGTAGCATGCTACTATTATTGCAATTAGTTTTGCAAGCGCATTTCCATATTTATTGATGAATAATGGTTCTGTTAATACACTAAACCATTTGCTTGCGCTTGCTATCTTTGAATCATAAGTAGCTTTGACATAGTAGATATAATTGCCTTCATTTATATTGTCAGGAAGCTTAAACACTTTTGTAATGCTTATTGAAGGCCCGATTATTAGAACTTGTTTTTCACCAAAGACAATATTGCCTTGTTCATCTTTAATCAGGTATTCTATATTTACTTCTTGTTGTCCAATTGCTCCAAGATTATAGAATTTTATTATAGAGGTTATTTCTTCTCCTGGCTTGAATATCATTGGTTCTTTTGGGATATCTACTGAAACATCAAACAAGAAACCCAAGGATTCTACTTCAACTGCAATAAGTATTTCTTTTTGAGTTGTTTTTGTGCTTACAAACAACTTTCCTAGGTACAAATCAGGGTTTATGTCTTCTGCAGCAGCAAAATTAAGATAGATTTCTCTTGATTCCCCAATGTTAAGGTAAAACTCAGTTTCACTTAGACTAGCTAAAAGATTTTCCAAACCTATTTTTTTTAAATCAACTTTAACTGTTTCAGTGTAATCATTTCTAATTAATAATCTCACTGTCTTTGATTCCCCTTGTTTTAATGAAACATCTATTCTTTCTTTTTCAAGAGTTATTGGGATTGTTTCATTTATTATCACTTCTTTTTTTCCTCCTCCAGACTTTAAAGCTCCAACATAAAAGGTTACCTCATCAGAGTAAATTGTTCCATTGCTGTGGTTTCCATACAAGTAGAGAGTATGGCTTCCTATTGTTGTTGTGAAATAAAAAGAGGAATTTATTGTTATATTTGCAGTATTATCCAGATTATACCATATAGTATCTATTAATATTGCTTGATAATCTAGAAGAATATACTCTCCTTCTTCATAGGTTTTGTTTTCAGGACTGATTATATTCAAAACTGGAACTGCTGGGAGAACAAATACTGAAACTCCTTGCTCTTGGCTTGAGGCTGCTCCTGTAATCGCTCCTACATTTATGCTAGATAAAGAAAAAATTACAGACAATAATACGAATATAATTATTCCTCTTTTCATTAGACATAAAAGAAATTAAGATATTTAAACTTATTTTTTATGATATTTATCTCTTTTTCCTCTTCTTAAGAATCATCCAGATTATTATTGCAAGAATTATAATTGCAAGGATTAATCCAACTATCATGCTTGTGTTTGTTTCTGCAATTGCTTCTCCTGCAATTACATTAAATGCTACTGTCATTCCTGTTCCCATTGTAATTCCCTTAGTATCATCTTGAACTGTTTTGAATTCAATTCTTATTGATTTGGTTTCTCCAGGAACAGCATCTTTTGGAATTGTTATTTTTAGTGGAACCATTGTATTTGAAGTTCCTTGTTTGACAACATAAGTATCTTTAGCAAGAGAAGTTACATCATTTCCTTCAACAAGAGTTGCTTTAACTGTAACATCTCCTTCTCCAACCATGTTTTGCAGATTTAAGTTGATTGTTTTTGTTTCTCCTCTATTCATTTGCAATGGATTTTCATCCCAGTAAGGAGAGCTTACTCCAAAAGCACTAATTATTGAAATTAGCATTAGGCTTGCAATTAATGCACTTAGTGTTAATTTAATTGTTTTCATTTTAGTATGATACTATCCAGCTTCCTAGTTGGTTAGTTGAATATTGTTGTGATGATAGCAATGGAACTAAAGGAATGCAGTAAAATAATTCTTCTTGTCCTGCTCCTCCACCTAGTGATAAGTTTCCTGGATTACTTACGCTTCCTGTTATTAATACTTGGGTATTATTGCTTAAATACACTCCGCTTCCTGCACAATTATCTGCTATCCCTGAAGTAAAGTTATTTACTCCAAAAACTTCTGAAGTTATTGTATCACCATATAAGTCTAAACCAGTTAAATTAATTGTTCCATCATAGTTTCCAGTGTTGTTTACTATTGTTGGGTCATTGTCTGCTTTTTCATCTGTTACTCCTGGAGTAATTGAAGTCCAGTTAATTTGATTTGGCTGTATTGTCATTGCTTTTAACAAGTTAACTGTGAATGTGTAAGAATCATTGTATACTGCAGTCATATTTCCTAAGTCATTTGCAGTTGCATTAATTGTCCATTGTCCTGCTCCGTCCCAATACCACATTGTTACTTGACATGAAAAATTAGCACAATAAGAATTTAAATCTCCTACAAGAGAACAAGTATTGCTTCTTGTGTCTTCTCCTGATTTAGTGTATGAAACTTCTGTAGCGGAGTCATTAATGTCATTTACTCCATCTGGGTCGCATACAGTCACATAAACTGTTGTTGAAGTTGAAGAGGCTTCTGTTTGTGTTACTCCTCCTGTTAATGTTGAATTATCTATAGTTACATTTACTTGCTGGGTTCCTGTGACAGTAACTGAAACATTTGTTGGCTGATTAGTAGCGTGTCCTGTTAATGCATCTTTTATTGAGTCAAAAAGTCCAGCAGAAGCTAATCCTATTAATAGTATAGATACAGCACATAAAACAATTATTCTCCCTCTTTTCATTTTATATATACATCTTTTTTATTTTTAAACCTTTCTTTATTTTAATATATACTATTTTTGGATACTTCTATTATAAATAGTCCAGATATTACGCTGATCTCTGTTTAATAATTTTCCAATTTCACTGTACTTCATTTCTTTTTCTTTTAAATAAACAACAATTGCTTCAAAAATTGTTAGTTTCCTGTTTTTGAAAATTGAGCTTGGAATATGGACAAGTGTTTTTGTTATTTTTAATTTCTCAGGCATTTTTATTTGTGATTTATTGTATGCTGTCCAGATTGTTCTGTCATTTCTGTTTAATAATAATGCAATTTCATGATAAGTTAGTTCAAGATTTTCTTTTAGATATTTAACAAGAGCTTCTAATCCCCCAATTTTATCTGTGAAAATGCTTGCTGGGATGCTTAAATCATCCACTATTATTTTTCTCTTTTTCTTTCTTGCAGTTGAAACCATCACAAGGCTCAGTACTATTTTTATTATCCAGCTTCCATATCCTTGTGTTGAATAGGTTTGAGAAGAAATGCTTCCAACCTCATTTATGCAGTAGTATAGTTCTTCTTGAGCTACTCCTCCGCCTAAACTTAGATTTCCTGCTTGAAGAATTACTCCTGTAATATTTGTGTCAGTTGCATTTTCTAATCTATCTCCTGTGCAGTCATTGATTATATTTGCAGAGATATTTGAGGCATTGATAAATTCTAATGGATTGCTTTCTCCAAGAAGATTAAATGCTTGAATTGCTATTTTATTTGTTAGATTAGCATTACCTGTGTTGTTTATTGTCATTGGATTGTTATTTGCAAGTTGATTGATTGCATTTGATTGAACAGAGAAGTTTAGGTTGTTTGGAGTTATTGTTAGTGCTTGCAGTTGATTGTATTGGAAATAAGTTGAATCATTTATTGCAGATAAGCCCTCATTATCCTCTGCATAAACACTTATGTTCCAGTTTCCCGCTTCATCAAAGTACCACATGTTAATAGTGCAGGAAACATTTATTGAATACGAATCTATGTTGCTTATATTGATGCATGAGAGATTTTCTCTTGTTGTTTGTCCTGCACGAGTAAAGTTTGCATTCATGCTTGAAAGGTTTATGTCATTAGCTCCATTTGAGTCATTTATTGTTGCAAAGAAAGTTACAGGAGTTGAGCTTATTTCTATTGGATTTGTGTTTGGAATTGGGGAGACATAGGTTATATTTGGAGCTACATTTTCTTCAAATATTTTTATAGTATAGTTTTCTGAGGCAAAAGCACAATTATTGAAATTATCACAAGCAAGACAGTTCCAAGTGTAATTTCCTATGCTTAGATTAGTAATCCAAGTTGATGAATTTGATTTATTTGAAACAATTGAAGTTTGATTCAAGCTAAAACTTTGGTTTTGATTGTTTGTTAAATATAAACTAATATTGCTAAGATTATAATTGTCTGTAGCACTGCAAGTAAAATTGATTTCTTGTTGTGTTAAAGTTTCATTTTCGTAATTATTTTCAGGGGAGATTAGAGTTGTATTTGGAGGAGAATTATCTACGAGGTAGATTCCTCTTTCATTTGAATAAACATCAGGATTATAATCATCGGTTATTCTGCATCTTAATGTTAAATTTTCATTTAGGTTGTTGGAGAAGATTCGGAATGTTTCAGAATAAATTCCTTCTGGAACTGTTCCTGTTGCCTTGGGATTAGAACAGTTTTCATTTAAATATATGGAATCATTAAGAGAATAGCTCACATTATTCCATCCAGTCTCATTTTTATATTCTAGCCAACTGAAGATACTGTAACAAGCTCCACCAGTGCAATTTATTGAGCAGGTTATATTTTGAGAGTCTCCATAATTAAGGCTTATGTTTGAAGAAGGTTCTGTTAGATTTACAGTAATATTTCCTATTTCAACTTCTCCAATAAGGTATTCTGAACCAGTTGCAAGAGTATCCCAGTAATGGATAATGTTTCTTGCCTGGTTTGCTGAATTATACCCATAAATATTAACTCTTACTTTGTCTCCCCGGGGGATGTAATAGTTAGATGCAGGAGTGCAAGATGCAGAATAAACTCCCATTGCCGTAGTTGTTATTAGTTGCCCGTTTGTTCCATTAGGGGTTTTACAAATAGTTGTTTCAGTTTGAGAGGTTGTGTTTAAATGAACAATTTCCCAGCTAATATAAACTGAATCTCTATCATTGGTAGTTGAAGCAGCAAATCCTCCCGTAAAAATTATTGTTTTTGTCATTATAAATAATCCTCCGTAATCCTCTGCATAGTCTTTTGTGAAGTTCCATGCCTTGGTTTCAACAGCGTTAGGGAAGTTAATTGTTGAGTTTTGCAAAACTCCCTGATATGGAGTTTGATTGAATATTCTAGAAGCATCGTGTTCATAGTAATCAAGTTCTTTTATCGCGATAACTGTAAAAGTTCCTGAAGCTTGAGAGCTTCTGTAATTGTCAAAAGCAGTAACAGTGTAGTCATAAACTCCACTTTCACTTATAGGAACTAAATTGTTATAAGTGTATATATCATTTCCTTCATAATTCATAGTATAGTTTTGATTGTGCACGGTAAGAATAACCTGGGTTATGTTAATGTCATCAGTTACGTTTGCAGTGAAGTTTATAGTATCAATATCATAATAAACTCTTGGAGTAGCAGAAATATTGTTTATTACTGGAATATTATCTATAAGAGTGGATTGAATATTGCTTATTAGAGTTGTGTTTATGTTTCCAGCGTTATCTGCTGTTTGTATGCTTAAATTATATGCTGTTGAAGGGATTAAATTAGTAGCATTATAATAGTTTAAAGAAGTATTTTCTATGTTTGTTCCATTTAAGTAGAGTATTGAATAATTAAAATCCGCATCAATTGGATTTGTCCAGTTCCAGTAAATCCAGGTATATCCTTGAAAAGGGGAATTTAGATTAGTTATTGTCCCTGGAGGGGTGTTATCTACAATAAAAGTTGCATTTGCCTGATTGGTTTGATTGTTTGTGTTTCCAAGAGTATCATTGCATTTTATATAGTAAATATAATTTCCATCTGCTAAAGTTCCTAAGTTTGTGCTGTGCTGCATTATGCTTCCAGTACTATCCAATAAAGTTCCTTGAGTTGTAAAATTAAAGGATTCATTTGTAGAGTATTTGCAGAATGAATTTTCATCAGTAGTAATATTTAGGAATAATGGATTTTTTATGGTTTGATTATGGCTAGGATAAATCACAGTTATTACTGGAGGGTCTGTTTCAGCTGAAGATTGAACCTTGACATAATAGGTTTTAGAAGAAGAAGTATAGTTTTCATTTCCGGGAAAGATGGAGGTTATATTGTAAGGGCCTATGTTTTCAAATAATGTAATGTTTGTTAAATAATTTGTTCCTTGATTAATTAAAGTTCCATTGTTATAAAGATAAAATTCTTTTCCGGAAGGATTAGAAAGAATTGCGGTGATATTCACCGATTCGTTTTCATAAATTGTGAAATTAAATTCTGTGCTATTTAAATAAAGATTTAAGATGCTTTGGTTTTTTTTAATAATATACTCAAAAGTGTTCGTTGAATTTATTTGGTTTTCTGAGTCATTCGCATACATTTTCCAGTAATATATTCCTGCAGGCAAGTCAGAGTAATTATAAGAATAAACAGAACTAATGTTGCTAACCGAATAATTTTGAGGGATTCCCGTGAAATTATGTTCTATTGTTACATTTTCAACCCAATAATCATCTTGCCATGTAACATTGAACCGGTAATTTTGATTTGGGGAATAAGTTGAATTGCTTTGAGGATAGGTTTGATTATTGCTCCAGTAAGGAGCATTGCTTGACAGGTAATGTTCTACATTAAAATAAAGAGCATCCCAGGTTGCTATCTCTGTTGTAGGGCCTCCTGCAGATTCTCTATTTAGGTCTGATCTAAGTTGAGCTTTTACTCCTTCTGTTCCAAAAAAATGAGTGCAATTCCAGGTTTGATTTATAGTTACATCTACACAAGTTAGTCCAGGATTTGGAGTTGTTCCCGGGCAAGTTGTTGTTATTGGAATCCAGGTTGTTCCGTTGTCTATGCTATAAGAAACTTCGCAATCTAATCCTGCTCTTGTTGCCCACCATTCATAGCAGATTGTCACATTGCTTATGTTTGTGCATGTGTCTATATCAGGGTTATAATTTATTGTTTTTACTCCTCCCCTTTTTCCTCCTGCTCCGGTTTTTCCATAAGTATGTCTTTCAACATAGGAGCCATCTGCAATTAGTGCAGAACCATCAGGATAATCACAAGATTCTGCAAATGAACCCGGACTATCATAACTTTGTGCACTACAATTTTCGATAGGAATTGCATTAAAAAATTCTGGGTCAACTATATAATCAAATTCCAAACTTCCATCAACAACTCTCAAATCAAATGTGTCTTGGCTTTCACTGATCAAATTTGTTAAATAGACTTTGTTGTAGTCGTTTTCATTAATTGAAGTGAATTCTGCGATTATTTCTGTTCCATTAACTTCATAAATTTCAATTCTTGGATTTCCTGAAATTATTCTAGGGTATATTGTGATATCATTAACTGATGTAAGATTTTTTTCAAATGTTACTCTTACATATTCATTTTCATTTATTGTTGGACTCCAGTTGTTATCTTGAGTCTTAACAATGTCAGTTATATCCTGAATAAAATTTTTGTTTTCATCTAAATGCTCTGCACTTGTTATTTCAATAATTAATTCATATTTTTGTTCTGAAAGATGAGGAACAGTCCATTCTATGTAATCAATTAATCCATTTTCATTGTTATCATAAGTGGTTATTTCTACTGGAACTTTTGAATCATTGACAAGATGATATAGTTTTATTTTAGATACGGGAGATTCTTTTTCAAGGGTTGTGAAGGCAAGAATATCCTGATAATGGATTTCATCTGGGCCTGTAATGACTATTTGTTTTCCTTTGGAAGTGAGAGTTTCCTCTGCTTGAGGAGCTTCTGTTTCATAGGTAATTTCATAATCAGTAGCATTGTCATTTAATGTAATTTCTGTTAATTCTGGCTCTATAACTCTTCCTGTCATTGATGCAAAAATTCTTTTTATGAAACTCCATAATTGAGTTATGATGCCGTTTCCTTCTGAAGAGGAAATTGCCATACCGCTTATTGAGACTTTTGTTTTTTCTTCTGAAATTCCACGGTTTTCATCTTCAATTTTATATGCTGTTATGTTTTCTGCCTCTGCTGGAATAGTTATTGTAACTGAAGATGGATTGTCAAGCTCTATTTTTTTTGTCCATTTAACTGGTTGTCCAATAACTGCCCTTTCTTGAGTAGTTGTTATTGTGGCGTTTGCTTCAATAGTTTCTATAATTTCAGTCTGATTTGCTTGAATCCCGGAAAGGTTTTCTTCAGAAACAATACCATATTTGATTGTGCTTATTTTTACTTCAGCATCTCCATAAATTTCAATTCTTAGTTCATAATAATCCTTGTTTAACTGCAAATCCTTTAAATCACAGGTATCTTGGCAGAAATTTTCAAATTCTTTTATTATCTTTTTAGCTTCTTTTTCATTGGATGTTTCTGATTCATTTGCTTCTGGAATTTCTGTAGTGTTTTCTTCTTGCTCTTTAATGATTTCATCTTCAGATGGAGGAAGAGATTCATCCAAGGAAGGACTCGAATCTTCTGGAAGAACCTCCCCCACTTTTTCTGATTGTGATTCTTCAGCAGTTGAATCTTCTGCTAAATTTTCTTTGCTTTCTTCATCTGGAGTTTCATCAACTGCAAGAGCTGTAATTGTTCTTTGCTTGGATTCTTTAATGTTTGAACTGTCTAGAATTAAAATATCATTGAGATAGATTTTTACATTGCTGTCTTTGGTTTCTTCAATAACTCCAAAAAGAGAAGTGAAGGTTAAATTTCCTTTATTTTCTGGAGTCCATTTGTAGGTATCTGTCTTTGAAAATTTGAGATTAAGCTGCTCAGAAAAATCAGAACTTCTGGAAGGACTCGATGTCTGATTTTCTTGAGCAACAAAACCTGCAAATCTTGAATTGTTTAATACAAAAGAAAATAAGGCGATAATTGCGATTATGGCAATGATATAAATAAAAAATCTTTTTTTTGTTCTGCTATGCAAATAATGCTGGATTTTTTTATGGCATTCTAATACTTCAAAGTGATAGAAGTGAATCCATTCTTCAATTGTTCTTCCGTCTCTTTTTAGATGAATAGTCTCGAGATATTTGGAATAAGAAACCAGACCTTTTTTATAAGATTCTTTTAGTTTTTCAAGATATTCAATTAATTCTCGTTTTCTGGTTTCAGAATGATGCTTTCTTTGATGTAGATGTTCAATATGAGCTTTGCTCAGCTTGCTAACTATGTGAGTCCTTTCCATTACTTATAATGTATGTAAAATCATTTATAAATCTACCTATTATATATGTATTAATATTAATATATAATAGGAGCAAGAAATCGTGTTTATATTTTTATACTTATTATGTGTGTATAGAACTTTATATACTTTTTGATTTTTATACTTACTATGTGTGTATTAATCTTTATATAGGTTTTGGTAAGATTTATAAAATGTAGTGTCTAAAAGGAGTAATGGCTTTTATTGTTAAAAAAAATGTGAGTGGAAATGATTATTATTATTTGAGGGAAAGCAAAAGAGAAGGGGACAAGGTTATTTCAAAATGCCTGGCTTATCTGGGAAAGAGCAGAGGAGAGGCTCAGAAAAAAGCAGATGAGATTATTAAAAATCTTGGAAAGAATAAAAGCAATGCAAAGGAAGAAGAGAAAATGGAAGAGCAAACAAATAACAAAAATTATGAGTCCACTAAGATTTCAATAGAAGAGCTTGCTAATTTTTGCAAGGCTAAAGGTTTTGTTTTCAGGTCAAGTGATATTTATGGAGGATTTTCTGGTTTTTGGGATTTCGGGCCTCTTGGAGTGGAGTTATTCAAGAACCTAAAAGATAATTGGTGGAATTATTTTGTTCACAAGCAGACAAGCATGGTTGGTTTGGATGCAAGCATAATTTCTCATCCTCGGACATGGAAGGCTTCAGGACATCTTAGCAGTTTCAAGGACATTGCAGTTATTTGCAAAAAATGCAAAAAAGCAACAAAGATAGATGTTTCTGAAGAAGGAAAAGTCAAGTGCGAGTGCGGAGGAGAGTATGAAAAGCAAGGAGAGTTTAATTTATTATTTAAAACAAATGTTGGAGCATTAAATGCAGAAGATGCTTATCTTAGAGGAGAGACAGCACAAGGAATGTTCATGGACTTCAAGCTAATCCACCAGACTTCTCGTATGCAATTGCCTTTTGGAATTGCACAAATAGGAAAGTGCTTTAGAAATGAAATTGCTCCAAGAGATTTTTTATTCAGAAGCAGGGAGTTTCACATAGGAGAGTTTGAATTTTTTATTCATCCTGAAGAATTTAAATGTGATTTATTGGACAAAGAGCATCTTGAACTTGAACTGGATTTGCTTGACGCTGAAACCCAGGAAAAAGGAGAGTGTTCCTTGAAAAAAACAACTATAAAAAAAATGCTTGAAGAAAAAAGATTTGATGAATGGCATGCATACTGGCTGGCAGAGCAGATTATGTGGTTTAGGAGTTTAGGATTAAATGAAATCAAGATAAGAGAGCACATGAAAGGAGAGTTAAGCCATTACAGCTCTGCAACTTTTGACATTGATTATGAGTATCCTTTTGGAAGCCTGGAAGTTGCAGGAAATGCAAATAGAGGGCAGTATGATTTGACTCAGCATCAAAATGAAAGCAAACAAAGCATGGAAATATTTGATGAAAAGACTGGAAAAAAGATTTTGCCGAGAGTAATTGAGCCAACTTTTGGAATGGAAAGAGTTTTCCTTGCAATATTAACAAAGGCATATTGCTATGACAAAGACAGGGGAAATATTGTTTTGAGAATTCCTCCAAAGATTGCTCCAGTAAAAGCTGCTGTTTTTCCGTTGGTGAAAAAACCAGAGTTTGAAGACATTGCAAAAAAAATCATAAGAAGTTTGGGAGAAAACTGGAATGTCAGCTATGACAAGTCAGGAAGCATTGGAAGAAGATATGCAAGAAACGACGAGATTGGAACTCCTTTTTGCATAACAATTGATGGAGATTCAGTAAAAAACAAAGATGTTACAATCAGAGAAAGAGACACAACAAAACAAATCAGAGTCAAGGTTTCAGATTTGAAAAATATCCTGAAAAAACTTCTCGACGGAGAAATTGAATTTGAAAAAGCAGGAAAAATAATTTCTTGAGAAATTTCCTAAACTTATTTAAAGAAAAGACTCTTAGTTTTTTTAATTAAACTGAGGTGATATAATGGCAAAGAAGAAAGGCAAAGCAAAAAAGAGAGTTGTTAAGAAGAAAAAAGTAGCTAAGAAAAAAAAGAGAAGATAAACATTTCTTCAAAACATTCTTTATTTTTTTTATTTTTTATTCATTAAATTTTTAAATCCATTTTAATTAAGGTTTTTATGGGAGATTGCG
Organism: Nanobdellota archaeon; assembly: GCA_041305285.1. Classification (GTDB taxonomy): domain Archaea; phylum Nanobdellota; class Nanobdellia; order Pacearchaeales; family GW2011-AR1; genus WJLC01. Next base: position 635 of record JBFYLU010000028.1, on the reverse strand, counting down.
TATTCTGCAAGATTGCAAAAGGAGAGATTCCTGCAAAAAAGATTTATGAAAATGATAATTTCTTTTCAATTTCAGATGCAAAGCCAATAACAAAAGGGCATTCTTTGGTTATTTCCAAGAAGCATTATGAAACAATTTTGGACATGCCTTCCACATTAGGACAGGAACTTTTGGATTGCATTAAAAAAACAGCGCTTAAGATTGCAGATGAAACCAAAGCAGAGGGAGTTAATGTTATAGGCAATAATTTCGAGGCTGCTGGACAAGTTGTGAAGCATGTTCACTTGCATATTATTCCAAGAAAAAAGAATGATGGTTTGAAGGTTTGTGCTTGAATAATTTTATTTAAAATTAATGTTTTGCTCCAGATTCCTAAACTTTATCTGAAGCTGGTTGATGACTCTGGGGGGATTTTAACCCCCGACCTCGGCCTCATGAGAGCCGCGCTACTAGACGCTGAGCTACAGAGTCAAAATTAATAGAAATACATGATTTAAAAGAGTTGTTATAACTCTGATTTTATTCTGCTTTAATATTTTCTTCTTTCTTAGAAACAGCTTTTACTGATTTTTCCAGTTTTTCCTGCTCTTGCTTTTCTCTTTTTCTCACTCGTGCAATATAACCTGCAATTTGAT